>JBBTXZ010000001.1:0-42229 GCA_038062015.1 Patescibacteria group bacterium
CTAAAGCACAGAATTCATTCACTATGATTCGTTTCCGAATCATCCCCTTTTTCTGTCCTTCAGTATCTCAAGACTCTTCCAAGAACTCGACTAAACCCCTTGCGACTGTGAATGGTCGGTCCTTGGGCTGGTTCAAATCGGCAGGATCAACGACAACTTTTTCCTTGTCGCCATCAATCGCCTGAAACTCAGGCTTCGAAAGTCCCATTTCCTGAAACCGGCAGCCGTATCGAAGCCATACCGGTTTCGTGATCCTCGCCTGTCTTGGGAAATTCATACGACGCCTCCGACAACGACTAAAGTTGACAAAGATACTGGAAGGAACGAGAGTTCTTCGTCATAGGGGAGGCGAACGACCGCAATGTTCCATGCGAAACTCCTTTCCCTGAAAACAATTAATGGAAGGTACGATTTTTTAAGTATAAAAAATGGCGGCTGGCTAGTCAAGACGAAAAGGGAAATCTTCCTTTGAGATTGCTATTCTCGAGAGCTTTCAGCCAGTCCTTGCCTTCGCCGACCGGTGTGTGAATCCAATACGGCCGGGTGAGCTTCGCGGACATATTTCGTTGAGATACATACCGACGACTCAGCCCACTTATTTTCTCCATCATGAAGCCGAGTGCGTCCTTGCGGCCATAGCGTATTCTATAAGCTCCGATTCTTCGCCGCCATACATTCTCCTCGCCTTTCATTTTTTGAATGTCGCCGGAAAACGGATTATCCGGTAAACCGGGAATAACCGAAAAAATGCGCTCAGCATCTTTTTGAGGAATACGTGAAAGAAATTTGTAATCATTCAAATTTCCTAACTGGCGGTGAGTAGTGGACGATGTTAGAACCTGTTGGCAGACCGCCACCACTCGGTTATTTATACCAAGTTTATCGTTAAATTACGCCAAAATCAATTAACCCCACCCCGCTACTCACTATTGTTTGGAAACAAAAAACTCTCGTTGTCGGGAGCTTTTTGTTGGAATATCGTTTTAATCGTTGTTTCCTTTCTCTTGCTGTTTTTCTTGCTCTTGTTCAGCTTTCCCCTGTTTGCGTTCCTCATCTTCTTTTACTTGTTCTTCCTGCTTCTGTTTTCTTTCTTCCTCATCTTTTGCCTGTTCTTCCTTTCTCTCCTTTTCTTTTTCAAGTTTCTCTATCTCTTTATCAACATCCTCAAGGGCGTCTTCGGCTTGTTCCGCTAACTGTTTAGCTCCTTGATAATTCTCTTTTGCAAACAATTCTTTCGCTTGAGTCAATAATCGGTCAAATTTGGCAAATGCAGTGGGCGGCACTTCAACCCCTTCTTTTCTCGCCTCATCCAATACTTCTTGCCTTTCTTCCTCTGCCTCTTTTATGGCTTCTCCGGCTTCTTCTTTCTTTTCTTGTTTCTTCTCTAACTCCTCTATGGTTTTCTCAATTTGGTCAAGAGATTTCTCGGCTCGTTTGGCAAGGTTTTTAGCTTCAACGAAGTTGCCTGCCGCAAGTGCACTCTTGGCTTGGGCAAGCAAGCTGTCAAACTCTACGAAGGCATTTGCGGGTAACTCCACCCCTTCTTCTTGTGCTTCTTCAATTATTTCAGCCTTTTCTTTTTCAGCTTCTCGGATAGCTTCTTCAGCTTTTTGTTGAGTACTCATTTCTTCTTCCAGTTTTTCTTCTTCCTCGTCCAAATCATCTTCAAGTTCTTCTTCTTTGAGTTCTAAAAGTTCCAGTTGGGCTTTAACCCGTCCAAGTTCTTGGGCGAGGACTTCTGCTTTAGCAGTGTCTCCTGCTTTATGGGCGGCTTTCATTTGTTTTTCAAGCTCATCTTCTCTCGCTTCCAGTGCTTTCTTTTCGGATTTGAAACTATCTGCGAGTACTGATTTCGGCTCTTCAAAATCATCGTTCAGCTCTTTAGCAAGCAGAGAGACATCTTTTCCTTTATTCTTTTGCTTGATAACGATTTCTGCCACATTTCCCAAATGTTCTCGCAATCGTGCCTCGGCAATTTCCAGTCCTTTAGCATCCACGCCTTTTGTTTCCAATACAATCTTAATTTCGGCTACTCGCTCGGCGGCAAAAGCAATTTGAAGATGGGCTTTACCTTCTGGACTGAAAGCAAAGAACTCCCGTAGTGCTTCGCCCAGCTTATCAATAAAATAAAAAGGGCTTTCGGGCGTAAGTCCCGCATTTGGCAATGCTCCATTTTGGGCAAAAACTAAAAACGGAACAAAGAGTAACGAAATAAATGCTGTTTTAATTTTCATTGTAATTTTGCTACTTATCTGCCCAGAAATCACTTTTGAGGTGCTTTACGGGTAGTAAAGTAAGCTAAAAAACTAATGTTAATGTTAAACCGACACTTTGATTATAGCACAATAGCTTGGTGTGAAAAGCTACCCCACCCCGCTACTCACTATTTCTTATTCCCAACGGCTATTGACAGGGTTTGCTGGTTTGCTATACTGACAATGTGATAACACTCTGGAGTGTCTTTCGGGACAGCTCCAGATTTTTTATTTCTGTCTTATTTCCGGCTTTATTTTACGCAAATCAAGAAACTTGGCTCTTTCCAATAACTCCTTTGAAATATGACCTCTCGTGGATATTACGATAATCCGTTTGCCTGCCTTTTTAATCCTATCAATCGGCGTAGCAAAATCGCTGTCTCCTGAAATCAATACGGCAGTATCATATTTGTCTTTTGTGTCATCCATCTCAAACGCAAGCTCTATATCAAGATTATTTTTCCAATGATAACTGCCTTTGTGATTTTTAATTTTCTTTATTACTTTTGTGCGGACGATATAGCCGTTTATCTCAAGCATATCCAGAAACTTCAACTGTTTGGTGTTATGTTCATCTCTGCCACTATAGATAAAACATTTTATCTCACCGCCGCACTCTTTTTTGAGATAACCCATCAGCTTTTGATAGGAAACTTTCCAGCCCAAAGTTCGTTGGGAGTAAAATACATTTTCAGCGTCTATAAAAACATAAACCCTCCCTTTTATGAATTGGTGTAGCATAAATCCGCTATTACTGTAGCAGATTCTACCCCACCCTGCTACTCACTATTGTTTTGAAAATAGTTTATGCTAAAAACAAATAATGGGAATAAGCGAACTGACACAAGAAGATATTAAAAAAGCCTATGATTTTATTAAAGGTATTATCTTTAATACTAAATACTATTCAGTAAAAGCAAGAAAGGCAGAAATAGAAAGGTTTAAACGGCATAACTTATTAAAGGAGCTAAAAGATAAAAGCAATTTATACTTGATTGCTAAAGATAAAGGCAAGATAATTGGCTTTTGTAATGGATACTATGAAGCGGGAACGTTTTGGATAGATTGGGCTGGAATTGATAAAAACTATCGTAGGAATGGGATAGCTGTTAAATTATTGAACTTTCTTGAGAATAAGTTAAAAAAACAGGGAGTCCATAAAATCTGGTGTGATTGCAGAACAAGCAATAAAGAATCTAAAGCACTACTAAAAAAACTAAATTTAAAAAAAATTACCACTATTAAAAATCATTGGTATAATCAGGATTTTATTCTGTGGCAAAAGTTTATTTAAAAACCTTCTCCTATGTCCCGAAATTAGTTTAGTAAATAGGCTTAAAGTGGCCATATAACTTTTTCAGGTTTTTTAGTAGATGTCGTGTTTGCCGACAGTGTGAAAATGGACGGTATCGTCATCGGCAAATTCAAAAATAATTCTATACTTTTTATCTATAGAAAAAGACCAAAAATCCCTTAACTTACCATGAAGTTTATGGGTTTCCAGACTTTTTTCAAATGGATTTTCCCTGAAGATTTTTTCTTTCTTTTCGGCAAGAACCTTAATTTTTTTAGGAAGTTTTTTGTAATTTCTCCCAAAAGTTGGAGAATAGATAATCTTCATTATGGCCGAATTATCTTAAATCTTTTAGGGAGCGCAGAGTTTTACCTTTTCCTGCTTCAAATTCTCTCCGGCTTTTTTCAAGTTCTTGGGCCAATTCGTGGGTACGCAAAAGATGGCGAAAAAATTCGCTGACGCTGGCATAATTGCCGACTCTTACCTCTTTCTTGACTATTTTAGTCAGTTCTTGAGGTAGCGAAATATTAATGATATTCCTCATAGTTGTAATACAAATTATTACAATAATAGCAGTAAAGAAAACAAAGTCAAGTTTAACGGTGAGGGTGGGATTTGGTCTCTTTGTTTGTTTTATAAATTAATGTTCGACCCCCGGGAGTCCGCCAGGACTCCCTTCAAATCCCACTCAGATATACCAAATTAAAACATCTTTAGATGTTTTATTTGCTAAAACGGTGAGGGTGGGATTTGAACCCACGACCCCGCAAAACGGGGACGGCTTTCCAAGCCGTTCGATTAAACCACTCTCGCACCTCACCAAATTTCTAAATCCTCATCCCTCTTAAAACTCTAATCCTCTCCTCTATCGGAGGGTGAGTCATAAATAGACGCACAAACCAGCTTTTTCTTTCTTTACCTTTGAACGGATTTGAAATATAAAGATGAGCCGTGGCGTCGGAGGCTGACTTCATCAGATTAGTATCTTCACCGATTTTTTCAAGGGCCGAGGCGAGACCTTCCGGATAACGGGTTAAAAGTACGCCCGAAGCATCAGCTAAAAATTCACGCTTTCGTGAAACGGCCAACCGTAAAAGCATGGCTGCAAACGGAGCTAAAATTGCCGCGACGATGGCCATAATCAAAACAAGGGCCCCTCCCTTTCTTTCGTCGCTTGACCAAAAAGTCATTCTCAAAAAAATGTCGGCGATCATAGCAATGACTCCAGACAAAACCACGGCAATAGTGGAAACAAGAATATCGCGGTTGCCGATATGAGATAATTCGTGGGCTAAAACTCCTTCCAGTTCGGTACGGTTTAGTTTTTGTAAAGCGCCAGTGGTTACGGCCACAGCCGAATTTTTCGGATTCCGGCCGGTGGCGAAAGCGTTAATCTGCGGTTCCTGAATAATGTAAAGCCTTGGCAAGGGCAAGCCGGCAGTAATACTTAAATTTTCCACTAAATTGTAGAGTTCGGGCAGTTCACGGCGTTCGACTGGCTTGGCCCGGGCGATTGAAAAAGCAATTTTATCCGAAAACCAATAAGCAATCATATTCATCGCCAAGCTGAACCCGACGGCCACATACAGAATCGCCGGATTTTCAAAAGCCAAACTGAATACCCAGCCGATAGCGATTATTAAAACCAAAAACAGGCTGATGAAAAGCCAAGTCTTCCGGATATTTGCGGATTTGTGAGAATACAAATTAGCCATTGGCTAAAACGAAACTTTCACCGGTTGTCTTTCTGCTTCGTTTTCCAGATCAAAAAATTCTTCCTTCCTGAACCCGAACATTCCGGCAATCAGATTGGTCGGAAACTGCTCAACCGAAGTGTTAAGGTCCATGACTGTTGAGTTGTAAAACCGGCGACTGGCCTGAATTTTGTTTTCGGTATCAGAAAGTTCCATCTGCAATTCCCGAAAATTTTCCGAAGCCCGGAGCTGGGGATAAGCCTCGGCTACGGCAAAAAGATGACGCAGGGCGCCGGCAAGTATATTCTCCGCCTGACCGTGTTCTTCCGGCGTCCTGGCGCCGATTGCCGCTGACCGGGCCATAGTCACCTCTTCAAAAACTCCTTTTTCATGAGCGGCGTATCCTTTTACAGCATTAACCAAATTCGGAATTAAGTCGTATCGCCGCTTCAACTGAACCTCAATATCTGACCATGACTCTTTGGCTCTATTCCGCCGGACAATCAAAACATTGTAAGTTGCGATAAACCAGATAACTAAAATAGCGCCGACAATTAAAAGTATTGCATTGATAGACATTATTAAGATTCTACTAAATTCCAGAAAAAAGAAAAGGGCCTCTTGCCTGGTGTGGCCGAGTACCCTTTGAAAAAACTAAGTTAAGCCACTTTGCCGGTCAGACGTGCCCAGTTCTGCTTGAACCGGAGAGTTTTTGAACCAGCAGCGCAAAGAGAACATTCTTCCGACCTCCAAGTCTTAATCTCCTGGCGGCGTCTAATAATCCTCCGGCATCTTGGGCCCTTTTTCTTTCTCTTCCGGAATATCCGCCACCACCGCCTCGGTGGTAAGAATAAGAGAAGCAATGGATGCGGCGTTAAATAAAGTCGCCTTCACCACTTTCAAAGGATCAATAATTCCCTCTTTAAACATATCTACATATTCGCCGGTCAAAGCATCAAAGCCCATGCCCGGTTCCATGCCAAAAACTTTTGAAGCCACTTCATTTGAATCCTTGCCCGCATTCTCGGCAATTGCCCTTAAAGGTTTTTCCAACACTGCCTTGATAACTGAAACACCCTTGGCTTCATCGCCGACTTCCGGCATCCCCTTTATGACTTTGTGATTTAATTCTTTGGAAGCCTCAAAAAGAGCCACTCCTCCGCCGGCAACTATACCCCCTTCCAAAGCGGCTCGAGTAGCATTGACGGCATCTTCAATCCTGAATTTCTTTTCTTTTAGCTCGGTCTCGGTATTAGCGCCAACACGAATCACTGCTACCCCGCCCGAAAGCTTGCCTAGTCGTTCCTGAAGCTTTTCTTTATCAAAATCAGAAGTCACCTTTTCTATCTGGGTTCTAATCTGACTAACTCTTTTATCAATATCTTGTTTCCGTCCTTTGCCGCCAACAATAGTGGTATTTTCCTTACTTGAAATAACCCGATGAGCCCGGCCAAGCATAGATACCTCAACGCTTTCCAATTTAATTCCCTTTTCTTCAGAAATAATTTGACCTCCCGTGACAATGGCAATGTCTTCAAGCATCTCTTTTTTCCGATCACCAAAACCGGGTGCCTTTATGGCCAACGAATTAAAAGTCCCTCGAAGTTTATTAACCACCAAAGTAGCCAAGGCGTCGCCCTCCACTTCTTCGGCGATAATCACTAATTCTCTCTTCCCAGCCCGCGATAATTTTTCAAGCAAAGCAACGATGTCATGGATTGAAGAAATTTTCTTATCGGTTATTAAAATATATGGATCCTCAAAAACAGCCTCCATCCTTTCGGGATTGGTGATCATATAGGGCGAAACATAACCGCGGTCAAACTGCATTCCTTCAACCAGTTCTTTCGACATTTCGGCTGACTGTGATTCTTCCACGGTTACCACTCCGTCTTTGCCCACTTCCTTAAAAACATCAGCGATCAGCTTCCCAATTTCTGGATCATTGGCGGCGATAGAAGCGACTTCTTTTATCTTTTCGTAGCTGGAAACGGTTTTTTTCTTTTTATTCAAATAATCAATCACCCAGTCAACCGCTTTGTCTATCCCCTTTTTCAAAACCATCGGGTTGGCGCCTGAATTCACCGCGGAAAAACCCTCGGCCACGATGGCTTGGGCCAAGACCGTAGCCGTGGTCGTGCCATCTCCGGCAACATCATTAGTTTTGGAAGCAACTTCTTTAATCAGCTCCGCGCCGATATTTTCAAATTTGTCTTTAAGTTCTATTTCTTTAGCGACGGTAACGCCGTCTTTAGTAATGGTCGGAGAGCCGAAAGATTTATCCAAAACAACATTTCTGCCTTTCGGGCCAAGAGTAACTTTAACCGCATTGGAAATTTTATCAACGCCTCTTTTCAGAGCTTCACGGGCTTCTTCTTTATATTTAATTTGTTTTGCCATGGAATTTCTTTTATTCTATTATTGCTAAAATATCTTCTTCTTTTGCAATCAGATACTCGACTTCTTTTCCGGTTTTTTTATCCTCTACTTTAATCTCATTAGGCCCGTACTTGGTGAATAAAACAATATCGCCTTTTTTGACATCCAAAGGAATCCTTTTTCCGTTTTTATCAAATTTCCCCGGCCCAACCGCCAAAACCCGGCCTTTTTCGGGCCTTTCTTTCTCCACCGTTTCCGGCAGAATTATCCCGCCTTTTCTCTTTTCTTCTTTAACCGGCTCTAAAAGTATATTATCCCGAAGAGGTTTTATCTTCATATTCCAGAAAAACATATTAGCAAACATATAAAATCTGTCAAGCTCAATTTACTTTTTATAAACACGACCGCGCCAATCTATGTTTTCTATGTAAACTCTCCTTTTATCAAAATCAAATTCGGCAATAACTCTAATATTACCGACTCTAACCCTATAAAATCCAGACCAAACACCCCTTAGCTTTGCAATATTGATATTAACCGTTTCTCCTTGAAATCTCTTGAGTGCCTTTTTTATGACTTCAATAATATCAGATTGAAGTATATTATTTGTTTTTAAAAATTTAGCGGCGTCCTTATGAAAATCAATTTGCCAACTCATAATTCAATCTCAACACTCTTTTCTGTTTTCCTTGATGGCTTGCCGTATTTTTTTTCAATCTCTTTTTGTTCTCTACTGGAGACATACGGTACTAGGTCGGCTCTTAGTTTCATCAACTCTAAAGCCAAAACCTCCCTTAGCGAGTCCTTAATAATACTTTTTAACTTATCAGGGGTAATAGCAGTAGTAAGCATATTATCTATACGATATGTCATGTTGGATTTGAAGTCAATATCTTTCCCTGGATTGTTTTAGTATTCCCGTGTTTTAATAACCCCAGGTAAGAATTAAGAGTTTCAAAGTTTTTAGATTTTCCTAATATTCTGAAAATTCTTCTTTTGGTAGTAGTCCTCAAAACTCTATGGTCCGGAAAATGAACCCAGCCCAGGAAATCAATTCCAGAAGCAAGAGTTTTAATGAAAATTTTATCAGGAGGTAAACCGATGTTTAATTTCTCTTTTAAATGAAAACTCCTTATCACTTTTTCAAGAAGACAGATTATGTTTTTATCAACAACATATTTTTTTAAAATATCAATTAAAATATCGTGATTTATATTCTCAAAGAACTTCCTGATATCGCATTTTAGAACCCAGCAGGTCTTGGTGTGGTTTTTGCTGACGATATGGGTAAAACTAATGAAAAAGGCCCGCATCTTCTTGTTAGAAGATGCGGGCCGGAGATTCCAAGGGCTATATTCCAAAGGTCAATCAAGACCAAAGGAACTAAAACCCAAGGACTACTTGCAGCGAACGAAGACCCAGCGACCACCAGCAACCCACCTGCACTCGGAAAAGGCGCAAGCCGCGTACAGCCACCGCTCACCGCCATCGTGCCCAACGACGAGCACGCCCGGGAGGCCGTCAGAGCCCGCAATCTGTTCCATCGCTACCAGAAGCCACTCGCCTTTCGGCTGATCCTCGTAAGCAATGCGTAGTTCAGGACCGACTTGGGCCGGACAAAGATCCAGACCGAGCCCTCGGGCTCGCTCAAAGATCTCTCTGGTAGTCGCACCATCTTCCAGGCCGAGTTCGGCAACCGAGGCGACAACCAACTCGAACGTCTCCTCGTTCTTGACCAACAGCATCTTGTTGAGGATGTCGTCGGCCGGGTTGCTAATGCGATTGCCGCCAGCAAAGACAGCTGAACGGATTGCATCAGCGTTCTCGAAGACACGGAGAGTGATGGTCTTCCAAATTTTGAACTCAGGCAACAACCCGAGTATCTTCTGGAAGTCCTGCCGATTCGGCAACGAACCATTTTTAATGGCCCGCATCAGGTCAGCAAGATAACCGTTGTGAAGCACCTTGAGGTGATCCGTGTTTGGCTCTTGCTGACCAATGATGGTCAGCGTATGTCCCGCCTGGCCGAACGTTGCGTTAGTACTCATAGGTCCTTCTTCCTATTGAGTGCTACTCCTTATTGGGTAGCATAGTGGCTGCGTCAGTGCAGCGATTTGGCGGAGAAAACCGCCAAATCGCTGCACTGATTCGCAAATATTTAAAATCATTATTATCCTTTATAAAAGTGCTGTTTTAAGCTGCCTGCCCCGTAAAGAGCTTTGCTCTACTACTGGGGTTTCCAGCCTGATACTTGCATTATATATCTATATATCAATTTATGGTTTATGTCAATAGGCCTGAATCCTGCTCTCTTCCAAGCTCCGGAAACTCCAATTTTTCCATGGTTTTATTATACTTTTCAATAATCCTCAGTTCCGGCGAATCAGGATGAAATTCCAAACTCTCGTCGTCGGCTTTAACTCTTCCTCCGGCTTTATAGGTCAAATGAAAATTATTTATCCTCCGAAGCTGATATTTTCGTAAAATATTCTCTAGCCAGTCGCCAAATTTAGTATTCAAAATCTTTTCTCCCAAAGTTTTTATTTTTGAATTGTAATTTTGCCCGGCCTTCGCAGCCGAAGTTGCTTCGGTCGTACGTCGCCAAAGGCTTTGTAGACGGCGCGCGGAGTAGGCCATTTTGATTTTTGCATTTTGATTTTTTATTGTTTCCGGCCATCCTCTCACCCATCCCCCTACCCACGAATTTGCCTTCGCAAATTCATCCAGCAATGACTCATCTTCCAAAAGAATTGACACTAATCTGGCATAAAGCTGGGCCGTATAAATACTTTTCCGGGGAATATACAATGACTTATCGGTTATAAAATGATTAAGGCAGATTTTATCCGGAGCAAGCAGCTGATACCTCTTCCGTCTGACCCCCAGCAAACCAAGCAAAATGACCGTTAAAAATCTTGAGGTCCAAATTCTCCCCGACTTAACAACTATCAAAACATCCAAGTCGCTCTCTTTTGTCGTATTATCAAAAGCCAATGAACCGCTCGCGAAAACTGCTTTTATATAAGGAATTATATTAAGCCACCGGGCTGCTTTTAATATTTTCTTCCATTTCTCTTTGGCGATTTTGTTTTTCTCCTCCCTTTCTTGAACCAGATTTTTTCTGCCTCTTAAAAAATAAAAGCCGCTAAATTTTTCTATCAATTTTTTTTTAATCAGGCCGTCAAGATTACTGCTGATCTCCCGATGGGCAGAATTGACCCCAAATGAAAAAACTTCCAATTCATCCAGGGTCAAAGGGTAATCCAAACAATTATAATAAACAATGGTTTTAAATAAAGCTTTTTCAACTCCCGATAATTCCGCCATTAAAAAAATACTAACTTATAATATCAACAATCGGTAGTTGACAGCTGCCGGGCTTTTGGAAATCTGTTTGTTCAGATTTCCAAGCTTTTTTCTTTAGGAAATCAGCTGTATAATAGCTTTTTTATGAATAAAAAACTCAAACAGCAAGCCAAAGCACAAAAGGATTATGTGCTCGGCCGAGCGCTAAAAAATTTTAGTGCTCTGGCGCCGCAAGAACCTGGGGTTTATATTTTTAAAAACAAAGGGGAATATCTTTATATCGGCAAAGCGGGGAATTTAAGAAATAGAGTCAGACAATATCTGAGAAAAGAAATTTATTCGCCGTTTTTGGAATATATGCTCAATGAAGCTCAAAAAATTGAATATAAAATCACTAATTCAGAAATAGAAGCTCTAATCCTTGAATCAAAGCTTATAAAAGAATGCCAGCCTAAATTCAATATCAGGCTCCGCGACGACAAGCAGTACTTTTACGTAGTTTTTACGAAAGAAGAATTTCCCAAAATTTTTCTTACCCATCAACCCTTCGACTCGCTTCGCTCGCTCAGGACAAGCCCTAAAACTAACATCATCGGCCCATTTACAGATGGAACTGCCTTAAAAACTACTCTCCGCCTGCTTCGCCGCATCTTCCCCTACTGCACCTGCACCGAGAAACACAATAATTTCTGCCTCAATTATCACATCGGGAAATGCCTAGGATTTTGCTGCTTAAAACAACAAAATCCGAACAACGCACAATTAGCAATCAACAAACAACTATATCAAAAAAATATAAAGGCGACAAAAGATATTTTGTCGGGGAGACGAGAATCTCTAATCAAAAACTTAAAAAAAGAATTAGACGGATTGGCTAAAAAACAGGAATTCGAAAAAGCGATAGAATTAAGAAATAAGGTTAAAAAACTGGAACAGGTTTTTGAAAACGCAAAAATAATTAATCGCGGCATCAATAATACGAACGTTTTAATTGAATTAAAAAAATTATTTAAATTATCGGGTGCGCCCAAGCGAATCGAAGGCTACGATATTTCAAACATCCAGGGCCAAAACTCCGTCGGAGTAATGATTGTTTTTACCGACGGCCAGCCGGATAAAAATGAATACCGGAAATTTAAAATCCGTTGGAAAAATGAGCCGGATGACACGGCTATGCTTAAAGAAATCCTGCTTCGCCGGTTTAATCACCCAGAATGGCCGCACCCCGATCTAATCTTTATTGACGGAGGCAAAGCCCAGCTAAATGCGGCTGAAAATGCTATCGCTTTTACAGCCGCATTCTCTAAAGAATTGAAGAATAAACCGGTAATTTCACTGGCTAAAGGAAAGCAAAACATCTTTGCGACGACTTTAAAAAAACCGATGCCGGTCAAAAAGCTTCCAAATGAGATTAAAAACTTAATTCTCAACATAGACGCCGAGGCCCACCGCTTCGCAATTTCCTATTATCGAAAAGTCCACCGGAAATATTTATTGAAATAAAAACGCCCTACGAAGAGAGATTTACTGCTCTGCGTAGGGCATGGTCAATCAAAAAATTCTTCCCGGAGGCGATCCACAAATTCCTCAAGGCCAAATCTCTTGATTTTGTTGTACATTGTTTGCCGACCGGTACCGGCGATCTCTGCCGCTATCTTTATCACCCCCTTGCTAGCTTTGAGCACATCGCGGAGATATTTCTGCTCGAGCATATAGAGTGTTGGAAGCGATAGGCTGTCAGTGGTGCTGGTCAGATGGAGTTTGATCTGTTTAACCTGTTTGATCTGTTCGAGGCCGATTTCTCTTTCTCTGCTCATGAAAACCGCTCGTTGAACGACATTCATAAGCTCCCGAACATTGCCCGGCCAATCGTATTCCATCATCACCGCCAAAGCAGCTGGAGACAGCCGTTCCGCGTTTCCGTTCAGAAAAACGGAAATCAACTCTGGGATATCTTCCTTTCTGTCTCGAAGCGGCGCGATGGAGAATGAAAGAACATTGAGACGATAGAAGAGATCCAGCCGGAACGTTCGTTTCTTCACTGCTTCTTCAAGGTTTGCGTTCGTAGCAGCGATGATTCGCGTTCTTACCTGAATCTCGGCTCTCCCGCCAACAGCCCGGAATGGCCGTTTATCCAGAATCCGGAGGAACTTCGCCTGAAGACCCAGGCTCATATTGGCCACTTCGTTGAAGAAGAGCGTGCCGTCTTCGGCAACTTTTACCAATCCAACTCTCTCCTCACGGGCATCGGTAAAAGCGCCCCGAGTGTGGCCAAAGAGTTCGGTCTCTGAAAGAGTCTCTGTTAGCGCTCCGCAGTCAACGACCACGAAAGGCTTCCCGTTGTGGCCGGCCTGGTGGATCAGTTCGGCAAGATGATCTTTACCGACTCCGGTCTCTCCCCGAAGCAGGACGGTGAGATCAGATCTTGCGGCCTGTTCAGCAAACTCACGTATCTCTTGGGCTACTTTGCTTACGCCTACGAACCGCTGAACCGGCGAAACATGTTGTCGAAGAACAATTTCTTGATTTTCATGTCCGTCCAAGTTAATCACCTCCTTAAAACATCAATTAATCTGAAGTTAAAGGTCTAAAAAAGAATATAGCCCATCTATATTGCGAGGTCAATTCATTTGCCAAAAAAACTTTTTTGAGTTATTCTTTTATTTAAATTGAAGCGGCAAAAAATAAAATGACTTTATTAGATATCGCCCAAATTCTTATTTCAGCTCTTTTGATTGCCGCCATCCTGCTTCAACAGCGCGGCGGCGGCTTGTCAGGTGTTTTTGGCGGCGAAAGTTCGGTTTACGCCACGAAACGTGGAATCGAAAAAAACATTTTTATAGCCACCATTATTCTGGCAACTCTTTTCATAGGAATTTCAGTCTTAAGGTTGTTTTTATAAAATGGCTGATGATCTTGAATTCTTCTATTCCGGAAACTTAAATCAAAAACGCCCCCCAAAAAAAAGGGTTAAAGAAAAAATAAAAAGTTTCTTGAAAAATAAACTCAAAGGTTATTTCCCCGATAAAAAACAGATAAAAAGTCTGGCTAATTTTCTATCTCCGAAAGAAAGATATTTAGTTATCGGCCTTTCTTTGGTCATAGTCATATCTTTATTCGCCATCCCGATCGGCTATTGGTCAAGCATCACTTTTGCCGGCCCGGATTTTGGCGGCAGTTTTACCGAAGGATTAGTTGGAGAACCAAGATTCATCAATCCCCTAATTCTTTCAAACGACACCGACCGAGATCTGGCTCAACTGATTTATTCCGGACTTTTGAAAAATGACGGCAAGGGGAATTTTATTCCGGATCTGGCCCAAAGCTTTTCAATATCCGACGACGGCCTGATCTATAGATTCAGTCTTAAAAAAAACGTCCGATGGCACGACGGCAGAAATTTTTCGACCGATGACGTAATTTTTACCGTCAAAACTACCCAGAATCCTGACTTTTCAAGCCCCCAAAGAATTAATTGGCAAGGAGTGGAAACAGTGAAAATCGATGATCTCAGCCTTGAATTCAGACTTAAAAATCCTTACGTCCAGTTCATAAATAATCTTAGCCTTGGAATTCTGCCGGCCCATTTATGGCAAGAAGTAAAACCATCTAACTTCATCCTTTACGAGCTTAACTTAAAACCTATCGGCACCGGCCCTTACAAATTTTTTAAACTAAAAAAGGATAAGTCTGGCAGAATTACTTCCTATGAACTTGAAGCTGATAAAAACCATTTCTTGAACCGGCCCTACATTGATTCAATAAAATTTAAATTTTATTCAACCGAAGAAACACTAGTCCAATCTTTTAATTTAAGCGGGGTGGACAGTTTGAGCGGATTGAGTCCGGTTAATTTGATGAATCTGCGATTCCCCGGCAAAGTAAAAATTCAAAAAATAAAAATTCCCAGGTACTTCGCCGTCTTTTTAAACCAAAACCAAAGCGATGCCCTATCAGACAAAAATATCAGGCTGGCCATGGCTCACTCGGTCAATAAGGACAATATAATTGAAACCATCTCGGGCAGCGGATTCAAAGCTGACTCACCGATTATTCCGGAAGTTTTCCGGAACTTCGAAGGCAACATAAAAAAATACGATTATAATCCGGAATTCGCCCGGCAGATTCTTCAAAATTCGTTATGGCTGGACGAGGACGGCGACGGCTTCAGGGAAAAAAACGGCAAAAAACTGGAAGTGGAACTAGCTGTGCCGTTAAAAAGAGAGCTTGTCGAAATCGGCCAGCAACTCAAAAAAGAATGGGAGAATGTCGGAATAAAAATCAATTTAATCAACGCGCCGACAACAGAACTCCAGCAAAAATTCATCCAGCCAAGAAGCTACCAAGCTCTTCTTTTCGGCGAGGTTTTAAATATTGAACCCGACCCTTTCAGCTTCTGGCACTCTTCCCAAAAAAAAGATCCGGGCTTGAACCTGGCTTTGTATGATAACAAAGGAGCTGATAAACTTTTAGAAGAAGCCAAGCAAACCCTGAATCCGGTGGCCAGAGCCGGCAAATATAAAGATTTCCAGAATCTGGTGATTGAAGACTTGCCCGCGATTTTCCTTTATAGTCCTCAATATATTTATCCTCAGGCTAAGAAAATAAAGGGCCTTAAAGACGAATTGCTCGGCCTGCCTTCTGAAAGATTTGCCAATATAGAAAAATGGTATATCGAGACCAGAAGAGTTAGAAAATAAGATTATGAACTTGACAAAATCAAATGGAAATCAGAGAATATAAAAAACAAGCTGAACTCATCAGAAATAATGAAACCTACAAGGTCTACGATCTTTATACATTAAAAAACCTAAACTTATCCCTTACCGAGTTAAACCCCGGAAAAGAAACAAACGGTCACGCTCACAAAGAAGCCGACGAAGTTTATGTTTTTATAGAAGGCAAAGGCATACTAGAGCTTGAAGGAAAGAAAATCCCGGTTAAGGGAGGCGACGTGGTTCCAGTACCGGGAGGAAAATTCCATAAGGTGTTTAACGAAGGGAAAAGCATCCTAAGTTTCTGGTCAATTTTTGAAAAGTACGAAGGCCGAGGGGTTTCGCCAGAAAGCGAAACATAAACCTGCCGAAGGTATTATTATGCCCAGATGGCGAAACTGGCAAACGCACTAGCTTCAGGAGCTAGCGGTCGTAAGACCTTGGGAGTTCAAATCTCCCTCTGGGCACAAAAACTAAAATGGTTCCCATAAGAACTCATAGAACAACCCGGATAGCCAGAAAAAAAATTCCAAAACCGCCAATAAAAGAAACCGGCCGGTTTTCGGCTGACGAATTAAGAATTATTCCTTTGGGAGGTCTTGAAGAAGTCGGCCGCAATATGACCGTTTTTGAACATAAAGACGATATCGTCATTTTGGATATGGGCCTCCAGTTCCCCGAAGAAGACATGCCGGGAATTGACTATATTATTCCGGACATCCGCTATTTAGAAGGTAAAGAAAAAAATATCCGCGGCGTCATCCTCTCTCACGGCCACCTTGACCATATCGGCGCCGCGCCGCATCTTCTCCCCAAGCTCGGCTGGCCGCCGGTCTACGCCAGCCGCCTAACTTTGGTATTGCTTCGCAAACGGCTTGAGGAATCCAATCTGGCTCAATATCTGGTAGCCCATGAAATTAAATCCGCTGGCGAAGAAATCTTCCTGGGCGATCACTTCAAGATAAATTTTTTTGAAGTAACTCATAGTATCATGGATGCCATGGGGGTTATTTTACAGACGCCTTTCGGCAATATTATCCATCCCGGCGATTGGCGCTACGACCTGAATCCGGTCAGCGGCAAACCGACCGACTTTTCGCATTTGGCCCACTGGAACACAAAAGAAAAGCCGTCAGTCTTAATGATGGAATCGCTCGGCTCAACCAAAGAAGGAAGCCAGTTATCCGAATCAGAGGTTTATAAAAACATAAGAAAAATAATAGAGCTGGCGCCGGGCCGCATCATTATCGCCACCTTTGCCTCAATGGTTGAACGAGTGGCCCAAATTATCGGCGTTGCCGAAGAACTCGGGAAAAAAGTGGCCCTTGACGGCTACTCAATGAAAATGAACATTGAAATTGCCAAAAAGATCGGCTACTTGAAATTCAACCAGAACGTTCTAATCGACATCAAAAATATCCACGACTATCCGGCTAATAGAGTCATTGCCATTGTTACCGGCGCCCAAGGAGAAGACCGGGCGGTTTTGATGCGCATCGCCAACGGCGACCACCGCCACGTTAAAATAGAAAAATCCGATACCATCGTCTTTTCCTCGTCGGTCATCCCCGGCAACGAACGTACCATTCAGCGTTTGAAAGACAACCTTTACCGCCAGGGCGCCAATGTCATTCACAAAGAAATCATGGACGTGCATTCGGGCGGCCATGCTTTTATAGAAGACATTAAACTTTTGATCAGACAGGTCAAACCAAAGTACCTTTTGCCGGTTTATGCGAACCACTACCTGCTCTGCGAAGGAGCCAAGGTTGCCGAATCCGATGGTTTTCCAAAACAAAATATATTCATCCTTGATAACGGCAGTATCGGGATTTTGAACCGTCAAGGTTTCCGCGTGAACGAAGAAAAAGTCCCGATTCAGTACGTCTTTGTTGATGGGCTCGGCATCGGCGATATTGGAAATGTTGTCCTGCGCGACCGCCAGGTCCTAGCCGAAGACGGAATGTTTGTCATCGTCGCGACTGTGGATTCGAGAACCGGCCGGGTCCGGACCAGCCCAGACATCATTTCCCGCGGCTTTGTATATTTGAGGGAAAATACAGATTTATTGAACGAAGTACGCAAACGAGTCCGGACCATCGTTGAAAGAAAAACCGTGGGCCGGGGTCAGATCAATTGGATTTATCTGAAAGACGAAATCAAGGAAAAAATCGGGTCGTTTCTGTTCCAAAAAACCGAGCGCCGGCCAATGGTTCTGCCGGTGGTGATTGAAGTGTAAAAAAATGACAAGAATCTTTTCAGGTATAAGACCAAGTGGAAAATTGCATCTTGGCAATTACCTTGGTGCAATAAAGAACTGGATAGAACTCCAAGATAAAGCCGAACAGGCAATTTTTGCCGTGGTCGATTACCACGGAATTACTACTTCTCATGATCCTAAAAAATACCAAGAACAAATAACGGATGTCGTTTTGGATTATTTAGCTGCTGGGATAAATTCGCACAAAGCTTTACTTGTTCGTCAATCAAAAATTCCCCAACATACCGAACTTGCCTGGATTTTTAATACTTTAACGCCAGTCAGTTGGCTTGAACGACTTCCTAATTATAAAGAAAAAAAGGAACAAACTAGGACAAATAATATGGGGATATTGGATTATCCTGTCCTAATGGCTGCCGATATTCTGATATATAAATCAAATCTTGTGCCAGTTGGCGAGGATCAACTACCACACATTGATATAACAAACGAAATAGCTAAACGTTTTAACTCTGACTATGGACAGACATTTGAGCCAGTAAAACCATACCTCACCGAAGGCGCTAGAATAATGTCTCTACAAAATCCAGAAAAGAAAATGTCCAAAACCGGCGACGAGGGAATTGCCTTGACTGATTCGCCGGATGAAATCCGTGAAAAAATAAAAAAAGCGATGACCGACTCGGGCAAAGAAATAATATTTGATGAAAAAAACAAACCGGCGATTTCAAATTTAATGACGATTTATGGCCTATTGGATCCTTCGGTAAAAAATCTGCGGCAGATTGAACAAAAATACGAAGGGAAAACATATGTAGAATTTAAAAATGACTTGACCGAAGTGGTGATCAATTTTTTGAAACCATTTCAGGAAAAGTACAACGAATTTAAAAACAATCTTAGCGAAGTCGAAAAAATTTTAGAAGACTCGGAGGAAAAAGCTAGAATTGAAGCTCAAAAAACTCTGGAAGAGATTAAACGGAAAATCGGCGTATTGCCTCGGTAATCTCTTCTACTTTCTGTTCCATAATGTATTGGGTCTCGGCCTCAACGACTAAACGCAAGACCGGTTCGGTGTTTGACGGCCTGATATTGAACCAACAGTCGTCGTATTCAACGGTAATCCCGTCCAACTCATCAATTTTTCCGTCTTTATAATTTTCTTTTAATCTCTGAATTAAACTTGCCGCTTGTTTCTGATCACTTGCTTCTATGTTGATTTCCCCGGAATGGAAATATTTCTGAAACGGCTTAATAAGTTCGACCAGCGATTTTCCAGTTTCGTTCATAATTTTCAGCAATTTTAATTTCATCAAAATCGGGGCCTCAACGTAAAAAACGTCTTTGAAATAAAAATGGCCGGAAAGTTCTGCGCCGAATAAAGCTTTATTCTCCCTCATTGCCTCTTTAATGAAAGGGTGGCCAACTCGAAAACGAATCGCTTCTCCCCCATTTTCTGTGATGTACTCCGAGATTGCCTTAGTAAAACGCAAATCAAAGATGAACTTCGGCCTACTGAAAATCCTATTAAAAAAATATTGTTTTTCTAAAAAATCTTTAATAACTATCCCGCTTAGTAAATCCGCTCTAATTTGTTTATTCTTTTCAAAAACCGAAAGACGGTCACTATCAGGATCAAATTTAAATCTAACTCCTTCTATTTCCGGCTCTTTTATAAGTCCGGCCTTCTCCAATAGATAACTTTCGTATTCAACGCTTAAATCTTTACTGCTTAATTTCCCTTTTCTGACCCGCTCAATTTTAATGTCTTTAGTTAAATTTCTAATTTGGGTAAGGCCATTTGATTCACCAATTGCAATTGCTTTTTCCCGGACTATTTTAAGGCCGTTATAATCCGGCGGGTTATGGGAAGCAGTTATCATCACTCCCCCGCCGGCTCCGAGCCGGTTAACCGCAAAATAAAAAAGCGGCGAACTTGCCAAACCAATATCAATGACATCCGTGCCGAAAGCTGTAATCGCTGTCATCGCCGACTCTTTCAGCGACTCAGAGCTTTTCCGGCCGTCATGGGCCACGATTAATTTATCAGGATTTAAAAATTTAACCAGCGCCGCCACGATTTTAAAAACAATATCTTCACTTATCTCTTCCGGATATTTGCCCCGAATATCATAAGCCTTAAAAATTAAATCGTTTATCTTGGCCATTTTCAACATTTAGTATACTCAAAACTGCCCTTTTGACTTATTTTTACTCATAAGAATTTATTTATAAACTCCTGGTAAAATTCAAATCTTTGGAAATAACCTCTTAAATTGTTGAACACAAAGGTAAATTTATCGCTAACTAAAAGTATACCCAGGAAAATCAAAAATACCCCGGCAATTTTATTTATTATATTTATTCCTCTGTTAAATTTGGCGCTACCAAAAGCACTGAATGCCTTGCCTACAAATAAAGCGGTTAATAAAAATGGGATTGCCAAGCCGGCAGAAAAAGTTGTTAAAAGAGTCACCCCCTGAAGTACTGTTCCTTGAGTCGAGGCAAGTAAAAGAATCGAGCCAAGAAGCGGGCCAACACAAGGAGACCAACCCAGAGAGAATAGAGCGCCAATAAAAAATGAATTTAGTTTATTTGGCGATGCAAGGAGCCGGGGAGCCTGAAGTTGTTTTTCTTTAGATAAAAACTGTAATTTTAAAAGACCCAATATAAAAAGGCCGAAAAGTATAACCAACGCTCCTCCAATTCTGGAAATCCAAAGCCGGATAATAAAGATTTTGCCAAGTAAAGCGAAGAAAACCCCAAATAGAATAAAAACCAGTGAAAAACCTATGACATAAAACAGAGCGTTGCCGAATATCTTCCACCGTACTTTTTTTAGTTTTCCCGGATCCTGAAGTTCAGACGACGGAACCCCTGAAATAATACCTAAAAATGCAGGCACGAGCGGCAGGGTGCATGGCGCGACAAAAGTAAAAATACCGGCTATAAATGAGGGAATAAGAAGATCAAAAGGCATAATTTACAATATTTTTTGAACTTTTTGTTCTAGCTCCTTGGGTCTTTCGCCGGCGCCAAGAGATAATTCCTGAAGAGCAGGCAAAATTCTTTTAATTTCGATTTTCTTAAAATCAAGTTCTTTTTCTAACGCGTTTAATAAACTTGAAAGTCGTTCTGGAGATTCAGCTGTATACAAAACTTTCTTGCCTTTTTCTACCTCGCTCATTAAACCTTTTTTCTTAAGGGATTCAATTTGAACATAAGCAGTGGGCCGGTTGATACCAGATTTTTTGGCAATATTTTGAACCGTATCCGGACCCAATTCCAAAGAAGCCAGGAAAACTTTGGCCTCTTTTTCTGATAATCCTAAGGCCTGGAGCTCTTTTTCGTACATTATTACTATACTAACACATTTTTCTGTTTTAAGTAACTCCGGCGTGTTGCACTTACTTGTTGAACTTACCGAATGGTTTTCGGCGCTGTCGGACACCCATTTTTGTTTTTGATTTCTCATATTTCTGCTACCATTAAAACTAATGAAATCAGTAGGTAACAAAAAGACTTATGCTTTCATCGATGCTTCAAATCTCTTCTACGGAGGGGAAAAAAGTTTAGGCTGGAAAATAGATTATAAGAAGCTTTTGAAATATCTGAAAGATAAATATAGCGCAAGCAAAATTTTTTACTTTGGCGGCGTTGAGATCCACAAATTCAAATACGATTATCTCAAAAGCGAAACAGTTCCGATCAATGAATTGAAAAATTATTTAACCAAGCTTGTAAAAACCGCGGGTTCTAAAATGCCTGAAGGCCAGTTGTTACTGCTAACACGCCATCTGCAACGAGTCCGTTTTTATCTAAAATTACAGAAATTCGGCTACAATCTTTTATTAAAGCCGGTTAAATTATACGAACAAGAAGACGGCACCACAAAAAGAAAAGCCAACTGCGATGTTGAAATGGCTTTTTACCTGATGAAAGAAAAAGATAACTTTGATAGGGTTATAGTTTTATCAGGCGATGGCGATTTCCTGCCGGTTCTAAAATATCTTAAAGAACAAGGTAAAGAAGTCATTATTCTAGCCCGAGGCCCGAGAACAGCTCGAGAAATCAGACAATTTGCCGGCAGTAATTTCAGAGACTTTGAGTACTTGAAGTACCTCTTAATGATGCCGGAAAGTAAATGAGGCGAACTCATATAGAATTCGCCTCACGTTTAGTGTTTCCATTATAGCAAAGCAATTATCTATGTCAAGCTCCAAACTATCAGTCGGTATGGTCAAAACGCAATACAACATGGCTTTAATAAAGAGAATATCAAATTAATCCCTTTCTATTTCGATATAAAACTGCCACCTCCTCGGTATGAGCGCATAATTTTAGGCCGTGATAGCCAAGGGAGGATATTGCGGTCTATGGCTCCAAAATTTGACAAAAACTTGAAAATATCATAATATTAAGCATCTAATTCGGGATAGTTAAGGATAGCGAGAAAAGTTCGTAAATTTAATAGTTTTATGGATTTTTCTCGTTCTTTAACAGGTAACAGCAAAAGGAATTTTAAGTTAACAACATTCTCATAGGAGGGAGAAAATGACGCAAGAACAGACGGCTCAAACAAAGGCGAAGCCCGGACAGAGAATAGCAGACTTGCTTTCATTTCTGAAAAAGGAAATCGTCGGCAACGAACTGCTGTTCACGGCAGACCACGCTCGGCGCGTCGTTGAAGAACTGGGATTTCATCATGACACTGATGTTTGGAATGCCCTTGGAAGAATGGAAAAAGCTGGCTACATTACCCGCAAGAAGAAAAAGTCGGGCAAGGGTTTCGCGATCTCGCTCAACGCCGGCGAACCGCACGGCGAGAAGGCCGAGAAGCCAGCCAAGCAAGCAAGGAAGAACAAAGGTTCAAGCACCCTTACGGTGCCGCAGCTTCTCAACCAGCTTGAAACCGAAATCGCTTCGTTGGAAAACACAATTGCCATGAAAAAAGAACAGCTCGCCGAGAAAAAGGCGCTCCACAAGCAGATCTCAACGCTCGCAAACCTAAGGAGGTAGGCAGCAATGGAACTTCAGACTGCTGAAGAATTCAGGGCCGCAATCCAACGCTACCTCAAAGCTCATGAGATGACTGTGGGGGGGCTTGCCAAAAAGATCCAGCGGCCGAGAACAACCGTAGAGTGGTGGTACTACCACGGCATCACGAAGGGAAAAGACAGGCGGAAAATCCAAGAGCAGTATCCCTGGCTTTTCGATTCAACCAAGGAAACGCCGCTAGAAATTCCACTGTCTTCTCTGGAAAACATCCAGCTTCGCCTCGCCTCGTTCGTTAAAACCGAACAGGCGCGCGAAGCGATCCTTTATCTCACAGCAACCCTCGAATGGTTTCTCTTCAAAGCTATGGCCGAGGAGAGAAACCGATTCAGGGACGCCTTGGGAAAGGACTGGGAACATTTCCTCGGACTCACCCGGGCGATGACCAACGAGAAAGCATTGGAAATCGCCCAACAAGAAGGAGAACTGAAATGGAACAGGTGAAGGAACCTAAAGTCAAACGCATGAACGTCGACTTCCATTATGGCAACGTGATCCAGTACCTTGCGGAAACGTACGGTACCGGGTTCGAAGTCGTGCGGGAAGCCGTTCAGAACGCGATTGACAAGAGCGCGAAGAACATCTTCGTCATGATCGACTGCGTCAAGCGCCTCATCAGCGTCTACGACGACGGCTGGGGCGCAAGCGAAGACGAAATGACGAAGAAGTTCCAGAAGATTGGCTTAAGCTTCAAGCTTGACCAAGCCGGCATGATCGGCCAGAAAGGAATCGGCAACCTCGCCGCTTTCTCGATCGGCCGACAATGGCAGCTTTTCACCCACGACATCAAGCAAGGCGAGAAGCTTCGGGCCTACACATTTGATCGGGCCGAGCTGGTCAAGGGCAACGACGTGGCGGTTCAGTCCGAAACGGTTCAGTTCAAGTCGCCGACCGGCGCGCCTTTTCCCACAACTTCAATGCTTCGCATTGTCGATGTGGATCAGGGCGTCTTGCGCCAGCTCGGCGACAAGAGCACGATCGAACGGACCCTCCGCGAAGCGTTCAATGCCAAGCTCCGCAGCGGAAAGATTTCGCTGCGGGTGGCTTATCGTAGCTCCAAGAACCAATTCTCGGAATTCGCGATCAAGCCGATGCGGTTCCGGGGAGCACCGATCGATCCCGAGGATTACGAGACGGATCATGGTGCGGTGACCTTCGAGTTCTATCACTCGCATGAACCGCTCAAGGATCCGTCGATCCTCGTTCTCCACCAAGGCGTCTATTCCCTCCCGCTGACGAACTTCTTTAAACTGCGGGTTCTGCCTTCGGAGCTCGAGCCCCTCTTCAATAAGGGCTACTTCGAAGGCGAAATCAGGTTGGGCTTTTGCAAGCTCAACTCCTCCCGTTCGGCTTTCGAGCACAACGCCGAACAGCAGTCGTTCGTCGGCGCAGTCGAGCAGTTTACGACAGAAATCCTCCAACCGCTTGTCGAGCAATTCGAACAGTCCGACCGCGAGGAACGGCTGAAGCGGATTGCCGAGGGAGTGCTTCGCAAGATGAAGTCATTCCTCACCAAACATCCGGATCTCCTGCCGCCGGGCCTCAAGTCCCTTTTCGTCAGGAAAAGAGTCGAAGGGTCGGAACTGCCGGAGGACGAGGTCATTACCCCGCCGGAAAAGAAGAAGCCGAAGCAGCCACTCCCACGGAACATCTTCAAGGTTCAGCGGGGGGAAAGCAAGAATCCGCCAAAACCCCGAAAGCCGGCTGTTGAATTGCGGGACGGCCTGACGATTCAAATCGTCAATCCGGCCGCGGATGACGAACTGATCTGGCAGCACTCGCGTTTAACGCCGCAAGGCATCATTCAGATCAACGGCATGCATTCGGACTTCACCGAAGCGTATAAGCACGGCCAGAGCATCTGCCACCGGTACATGTTCCTTCTCGTCCAGAAGGAGCTGACTTACGCTTCGCTCTCTCCCCATGAAGGCCACGTATTCAGCCAGGCCTTTGAGAAGACCTTCTTGCCCTTTTGCAAAGCATCGCTCTTTGAGTGATGCTCCCGCCAGCACTTTACAAGGACGTCTGACTGCCCAGTCAGCCGTCCTTTTCGTTTTGTTAGAAATCATTAAACTTAGGTGAAAACCTAACCTAAAAATCCCTTATTTTAGACCGGTTTTGGAAAATATCTTGTTTCTAAAAGTTATCTCTGCTATAGTAGAGATAACATGAAACACATCATCCAAGTTTATGTTTCAAAAGGAGATAAGTATTATGTAGCCGAAGGCGTGGATTTACCCATTGTCACTCAAGGCAAAACTCTTGATGAACTGGTGGAGAATATAAAAGAAGCCATTGAACTGCATCTGGAAGACGAAAACCTCTCTGATTTAAACATCGCTCCCAACCCCTCTGTCTTGATGAATTTCGAAATCCCCTCTCGTATTCATGCCTAAGCTCAAGGTTTTGTCCTGTAAAGATATAATAAAAGTTCTTGAGTCATTTGATTTTGAAGTTATCTCTCAAAAAGGCAGCCATGTAAAACTTCGCCGTGTTATAAAGAGAATCAAACAAACTCTCACTATTCCTGACCATAAAGAATTGGATAAAGGAACTATCCGGGCTATTTTTAATCAAGCCTCAAAATATATTTCACCGGAAAAACTCAAAGAATTTTTCTACTAAAATGCTCCAAGTCGGTATCGTCGGACTGCCAAACGTCGGGAAATCAACTCTTTTTAAAGCTCTGACCAAAAAAGCGGTTGATATACAGAATTATCTGTTCACGACCATTGACCCGAATGTGGGCGTGGTTGCCGTGCCCGACAAAAGAATTGATGTTTTGGCTGAAATTTCAAAATCGGCAAAAAAAATCTACACGACCATAGAATTTATAGACATCGCCGGCTTGATCAAAGGCGCCGCTCAAGGAGAAGGGCTGGGAAACAAATTTTTGGCCAATATCCGCGAAGTTGATGCCATTGCCCACGTGGTTCGTATATTTGAAGATGAAAAAGTTATTCGTTATAGCAAGGAAATTGACCCCGTTAGAACTAACGGTCGCCAAGAGCGACCTACTTCTAACGGGGCAAGTCCGGTTAATGATATCGGGGTAATTGAAACCGAGCTTGAATTGGCTGACTTGCAGATGAAAGAGAAAAGGAATGAAAAAACCCTTCGACAAGTTCAGGGCAAGGACTTATCGCTACTTCAATTTTTAACGGACAAAAAAGTTATTTTTATACTGAATGTTTCTGAAAAGCAAATAGCCGAAGGATGGCAGCCCGATGAAACATTGCTAAAGGCAATTGGCGGACGCGATTATGTGATTCTTTCAACGCCTCTGGAGCTGACTCTCTCCGAAACAAATCACGAAGAAAAAAAAGAATACTTGGCTGAATTCAATATTCCTGAAAGCGGCTTAGATTTATTGATAAAAACCGCTTATAAAACTCTAGGCCTCATCACTTTTTTTACCACCGGCGAAGACGAAACCAGGGCCTGGACCGCTAAAAAAAACGACCCGATACCGAAAGCAGCCCGGGCGATCCATACTGATTTTGAAAAACTTTTTATCCGAGCTGAAGTGATAAATTGGGAAAAACTAATCGAAGCCGGTTCGTGGACAAAAGCCCGAGAAAAGGGTCTCTTAAAATTAGTCGGAAAAGAATATTTAATCCAAGATGGTGATGTTGTAGAAATTATAATCGGAAGATTATAATTTCGGAAATCCTGAGTCTGGTCGAAGGATAATTGAAATAAAAATTTAAAGTTTGGTTTGACTGCTATTCTGACCTTTGCTAAACTAATCCAGAAATGACTAGTGAACCGCTTCAGCGCCAACAGTACGAACTTGCCTTTCATTTTCTTCCTTCTTTTACCGAAACCGAAATAGAAGAAAAAAGACGGGGGATAGAAGAACTTATCTCCAAATCGGGCGGCATCGTCAGTCGCTATGGAGAAATAAAAAAAATGAAACTGGCTTATCCGATTAAAAAGGAACAATTTTCCAATTTCGGCTATATTGAATTTTCCGCCCCAAAAAACACAATTGAAGTAATAAATAAAAAAATGACGCTTAATGACGAAGTATTGAGGCATGTGGTGATTAAGAAAAAAGAGGGAAAGAAAGTTTTGGCAGCCAAGCCGGTTAAACCGAGAGAGGTTTTGCCGGAAGAAATTGGAAAACCGGAATCAACTGAGGAACTGGACAAAAAAATCGAAGAAATATTGGAAAAATTATGAATCCCGTTAGAAGTTAACCATAACGGGAATAAAACGCATTTATTAATATAACAGTTTACAGACTTTGCCACCGATTTAAAACGATGGACGGTCTGCAAAACTTCTAACGGGATGAATTTAAATAAAGTCTATTTGATCGGACGATTGGTGGCTGATCCTGAATTCAGAACCACGCCTTCAGGCCAGGAAGTCGCCACTTTGCGGATGGCTACCAACAGAGTCTGGAAAAACGCCTCGTCCGGCGAAAAAAACGAAGCCACCGAATTCCATACAATCGTAGTCTGGGGTCGTCTTGCCCAAATTGCTAATCAATATCTGAATAAAGGAGCAATGGCAATGATTGAAGGCCGGCTCCAAACCCGAAGCTGGGAAGGCCAAGACGGCATCAAAAGATATAGAACCGAAATAGTGGCCGAGAATCTTCAGCTTGGGCCAAAACCGTTCAAAGACGCCGGAAAACCTTCTTTTACCAAAGAAGAGCCGGCGCCCTCGCAAACCCATAAAGAAGAAATTCCAATAGTCAATGAAGACCAGCCGCCGGCCGAATCAGATTCAGATATTGAAGAAGACGAAATTAAATTAAAAGACGTGCCATTTTAAATATGCCCTGTTTGGCTTGTCAGAAAAATATCAAAAGGTTCGATTACAAAAACTCAAAAGATCTGAAGTATTTTTTAAATCAGGAGCTGGAAATAAAAAACGGTAAATGGAATAATCTTTGTAAAAAACATCAGCGGCGCTTGGCTCAAGCAATAAAAATAGCCAGAGAACTCGCCTTGCTTCCGTTTACGCCAAAACAGGAGAGAAAACAAATTGCTAATTACTAGCCGCTTCGGCCCTAAACGCCGCGTCTACTATTTTTTGAGAAATCTCTTCGGAGATTTTTTCGTTATCCTTTAAGAAACTTCTGGCTGATTCAAGCCCTTGGCCTAATTTTATCTTATCAAAATTATACCAGGCGCCGGAACGGGCTAAAATTCCGTATTTCACTCCGGAATTGACTAAATCGGAAAACTTAGATATCCCTTCATTGTATAAAATGTCGAATTCGGCCTGCCTGAACGGCGGGGCGACTTTATTTTTCACTATTTTGGCCCGGTGCCGGCCGCCGATAATTTTTTCGCCGGACTGAACTTGGGCAATGCGGCGGACATCCACTCTAATCGAAGAGTAAAATTTCAAGGCCTTGCCTCCAGTGGTGGTTTCAGGATTACCAAACAAAATTCCTATCTGGTGCCTTATCTGATTTATAAAAATCAAAACGGTTTTTGATTTGGCAACTATGGCGGTAAGTTTGCGGAGGGCATGAGACATTAGCCGGGCCTGAAGCCCCATATGTTGCTGGCCCATTTCGCCTTCTATCTCGGCTCTCGGGGTTAAGGCGGCAACCGAATCAACCACGATGACGTCCATCGCTCCCGATTTAATCAAGGTTTCAACTATTTCAAGACCCTGTTCTCCGTGATCTGGCTGAGAAATCAATAAGTCATCGATTCGGACGCCGATTTTCTTGGCGTATTCGGGATCCAAAGCGTGCTCGGCATCAACAAAAGCAGCCTGACCCCCTTGCTTTTGAGCTTCGGCAACAACATGCAAAGCCAACGTAGTTTTCCCCGAACTTTCAGGGCCGTATATCTCCACTATCCGACCCCGAGGCATACCCATCACTCCAAGAGCAATATCCAAAGAAATGGAGCCGGTCGGAATCACATCGACATTAACTCTCCGGGCTTCACCGAGCTTCATTATCGCCCCTTCGCCGTATTTCTCTTTGATTTCTTTAACGGCGGAGTCAATCAGTTTAACCCGATCCAAGATTTTTTGTTCAATTTTTTTCATGATGTTTACACCAAAGTATTATCTTCTTCATCGTTTTCGTCAACCGCGGCCGGACTTTCGCTAACTGCCGGAGCTTCGGTTTTTATCAGCACCTCTCTCGGCTTGGCTCCATCAGCCGGCCCAACCACTCTTTTCTCCTCAAGCATATCTAAAAGTCTGGCGGCTCTGGCGTAGCCAATTCGAAGACGCCTTTGAAGCAGGGAGGCTGAAGCTTTCTTAGCCTGAAGAACGACTTCTTTCGCTTCTCCGAAAAGCGAATCATCGGCTTGGTCAAAATTATCTTCACCCAGCATAGATTCGGAGCTGGGCCCGCTTTCAATTGACTGAGCCAATGATTCCTCCAAAGTTTCTTCGCCCTCCTCACTCTCAACTTCATATCTCTGATCTCTTAAGAACTTAACTACGGCTTTGACTTCTTTTTCAGAAACAAAAGGCCCCTGAAGGCGTTTCGGTTTCCCAGTATCACCGGCCAAATAAAGCATATCGCCCGAACCAAGCAGTTTTTCGGCGCCGGACATATCAAGAATTGTCCGAGAATCAACCTGACTAGCCACCTGAAAAGCAATCCGAGAAGTAATATTGGCCTTAATTAGACCGGTGATTACTTCAACCGACGGACGCTGAGTAGAAACAATCAAGTGAATTCCGACTGCCCGGGACATCTGGGCCAACCGGACAACCGGACCTTCTATATCTCTTCCGTAAGCGGCCATCAGGTCGGCCAGCTCATCAATTATTAAAACAATGAAAGGCATCAATGCGTCTTTTTTTGAAAATTGCCTCGTATTAAAAGAAAAAATATCTCTGGCGTGGGCCCGTGAAACCACCTCGTACCTTCTTTCCATTTCTTTAACCAGCCAGCGCAAGGCGTTTATCGCTTTTTTGTTATCAACGATAACCGGGGTGATTAAATGGGGAATGCCGTCATAAAGACTCAACTCAACTCTTTTTGGATCAATCATTATGAATTTCAAAAGGTCAGGCGAGTGTTTATAAAGCAAAGATAAAATTACTGAATTTATGGCTACTGATTTCCCGCTGCCGGTCGCGCCGGCAACAAGAAGGTGGGGCATTTTTTCAAGTCCGGAAAGAAGCGGATAACCGGCCACATCCCGACCCAAAGCCAAAGGAAGAAAAAGAGGAGTGTTTTTATAATCTTCAGCTTCTAAGAGATTCTTCAAACCGACCAAAGCGGCTTTGCGGTTTGGAACTTCAATCCCGACCAAAGATTTACCCGGAATCGGCGCTTCAATTCTAATAGGATGGCTGGCTAAAGCCAAAGCTAAATCGCTATTCAAAGAAGTGATTTTCGCAAGCTTTACTCCTACGGCCGGCCGCAAAGTATATTGAGTTACGGTCGGACCGACATTTATTTCCCCCATCTCGACGTCAAGATTAAAATTACCCAAAGTCCTCTTGATCACCGCGGCCGACGCGGCAATGTCGCCGGCTTTGGGAATATCGCTGTCATTTCTTAATAAATCCAGGGGCGGAAGCTTCCATTTCCGGCTTGAAACTTTAATAGAAAATTCCTGGTCGTCTTCATCATTAACCTTATCCATTTTACCCTCCGTAGCTTTAGCGTAGGATGGCTCCATCTTTATCGGCCTAGCTTCAAAAACCGGTTTAACGCCGCTACCTCCGTGTTTAATCACCAATTCATCTTCATTAAATTCTTGACCGTCTTCTTTATCTTCTTCTTCTTTGAAAATCAAACGATGCAAAGGAATATCCATTGAAACAAGAAAAGAAATAAAAATCGCGGCCAGCAGTATGACCAGCGAAGAGGTGAAGCCGAAAAAATTAAGCAACGGGTAGCCAAAAACTACTCCCAGATAACCGCCCTGCTCGATTCTGTCTTTAAGAAGCTCATCATTGCCGACAATGAAAAAAACTCCTAAAACCGCCAAAACAAAAATCCCGACTCCCAAAAGAGAAGGAGCCCTTGATTCGCGGGAGTAAAATTTAAGGAAAGAGATGCTCAAAAGCAGAAAAGCGATTGGAATTATGAAAAAACCCCAGCCAAAAAGAATATGCGAAAAATAGCTGAATTTATCGCCGGCCAATCCTCCTTTTCCGGAAAAACTCAAGACGGCCAGAACCGCCAAAACAAAACTGACAACAGCAAAAATGCTGTTCTGGGTTTCCGGACTGACCCCTGACCCCCTTTTCGGCTTTTCGTCTTCAATATCCTTGTTTTTTTGTTTCTTTTTCTTGCGCGGCATCTCAGGAATAGCTTATCACTAATAAAAAGGAAAGATTTTTTAACCTTTTCTCTTATGTGTATCGTCCAACTCACTTTCAAATTCCTCAAGAGTTATATATTTTCCTTTCTCATGGTCCTTTTTTGCTTTTTCCCATTCGCGTTTTTCAACTTTTGTCATTTTCATTATAGGTATAGCTTTGCGAAGTTTTAAATACTCCTCATAAATTTTCCGGGGAATAACCACAAGTTCTTCGCCTTTGGTAATTTTTCGCGGGATTGTAATAGAATTCATATGTACATACATAATATCATAAAATTAAAAAACGGAAAAGGCGCCCGATCATCTGACCGAACGCCTGTTTTTTATCCCGATTTAACCCAGAACTTTGGTGAAACGGTCAGACACATATTGTACCTGACCGTTAAAGGAACTATGGAAGTTGTGTGAGGATGGTTTAGAGATTCGGTATAACTTCGTGAACAAAGTAGCCGTCGCGCCGAAGCTATCCTTGATCTTATTTTACAGGAAACTGCGCGAAAAAACAAAAAGGACTCTCTTACTTCTTTTTTCAAAGTTTCAGAGAGTCCCAGATTCAGAGAAACCGGCCCCAGAGGGGCAAAGTTTCAAAGAATCAGCGAGAGACAACCCGGTAGCCCACAGACCACCCGCGCGGGTACTCAACGGAGTCGGCATACACGCGCCAGCCGCGGTCAGCCGAGTCCCAGAACGCGCGCACGGCCCAGGGTTTTCCATTTTTACCTATGAGGTAAAAGATGAACCACTCTTGGCTCTCGCGGTTGGCCGCGAGAAAAGCACAAAACTGGGAAACCGGAATCTCGGCCTTGTCTCCGAGTTCGGCGAGGATGGGAGCGTCAAGCGACGCCTCCTCGAGCTTGCGGACGGCGAGCTCGGCTTCCTCGGTCGCGGGGACCTCGAGACCCAAGAACTGGGCCTTGAAGTCGTTGCCCATCCAGACTACCCCTGCCTCCTTGAAATACTTTTCAGAGGTGGTGATGGCCGGCTGGGCGGGGACGCGAACATTGCGGAGGAGAGTGAGAATTGACTTCATGATAACTTCTGCCCGGCCGCGGATCACCAGGAGAGTCTGAGCGAGAATATTACCTTCACAAAGTCTCTTCACCTCTTCCGCCGTGTAGCCGTGGCGCCGAAACGCCAGCTTCAGCTCGTTCGCCTGCCCGACTTCGAGTGTAAGTTCACTCATTGTCGTCTCCTATGCAACTATGTTCACATCGCGAACAGTGTTGCTCTTAGCCGCTTGATTGCAGCTTTCAAAAGACATTTATCTACTGAAAGCTGCAATCAGTTCTCGTAAATATCCTTATAAAAGTGCTATTTTAAGCCGATTTTTTCAGCTTGATATTTACATTATATATCATCAACTTTATACTTATGTCAAATAAAAATTTTTAAAACCACAAAAAGCCCGCAGGGCATAACCATTAAGGAACATGAGGTAACGAGCCACGTGGGAATGTTCGGTGAGCGGATTCAGACTCTGAAAACAAAAAACGAAAAGCACAAGACATATGCCAAAGGAGGCTTTTCGCTTTTACACCAATTTCCCTTCCGTCCTCGCCCTAAATCCGGTTCCGGCCGGAATCAAACGGCCGATAATCACGTTCTCTTTCAAACCCCGAAGAGTGTCCTTTTTCCCGCTGGCCGCCGCGTCAATCAGGACTCGAGCCGTCTCCTGGAAAGAAGCGGCCGAAAGAAAACTTTCGGTGGTCAACGCCACTTTGGTAATTCCTAAAAGAAGCTGTTCATATTTGGCGGGTTCTTTAGTGTTTGACTTCAGCTTATCGTTTTCAATCAAAACCAGGTTTAATTCAGACGTCTCGCCTGAAATGAAAACTGAATCGCCTGTCTCTAAAATCTTAACCCGCGAAAACATCTGCCTGATGATTAACTCTATATGCTTATCATTGATTGATTCGCCAGCGGTGAAATAAACGTTTTTAATCTGCCGGATAATATAGCGGCTTACTTCGGCTTTCTTAGCCAATCGGAAAAGTTCATTTAAATCCAGACTGCCTTCTGATAACTGCTGGCCCGGGATTACAAGCTCATTCTGACTGACTAAAGCCGAGGTAAGAGGGGGTAAAATGTATTCTCTGGTTTCTCTTGTGTCCGAGGTTTCAATTTTGACTATCTTCTGGCTGCCTTTTTGCTCCACCGAAATAACTTTGCCTTCGACATCGTTTATTGTTCCTTTATTGCCGGGCGATCTCGCTTCAAAAATTTCTTCCACCCGCGGCAAACCAAGAGTGATATCGCCGACTCCGGCCACTCCGCCGGTATGGAAAGTTCTCATCGTCAGCTGAGTCCCCGGTTCGCCGATGGCTTGGGCAGTAATAATTCCAACCGCTTCGCCGAGTTCAACCAACTGGTTTTTTGACAAGTCATAACCATAGCAAAGCCGGCAGACGCCTCTTCTTGATTTACAGCTGATTAAACTCCTGACTCTTAATTTCAAAAGGCCCAACCTATCGACTGCTTCGGCTTGCCGGCGGTTTATTAAATCTCCCTTTTTTATGACTGCCTTCTCATCCGGGCCTTCAACTTCTTCCAAACTTACCCGGCCCAAAACGCGGCGGCCTAGGCTTTCTGAAATCGCCTCGCTGTCTTTAGTATAAACAGTAAAGCCTTCTTTATCTTTGCAATCATCCTCCTGAATAACTATATCCTGAACAACATCAACCAAGCGGCGGGTCAAATAGCCGGCCGTAGCAGTTCTTAAAGCGGTATCAGCTAATCCTTTTCTGGCGCCGTGGGTGGAAATAAAGTATTCCAAAACGGTTAATCCTTCTTTGAAAGAATTTTTAACCGGCAATTCAATAATTTCTCCAGCCGGATTTGTGAAAAGGCCTCTCATGCCCATCAACTGATCAATCACGGTCCAGTTCCCTCTGGCTTTTGATTCAACCATAATTCTCACCGGATTGGTCGGCGGAAGAACCTTTTTTACGTAATCCGAAAGTGTTGATTTGGCATCAGTCCAGATTTCAATGGCCTTATTTCTTCTTTCCTGCTTGGTTAAAAGACCTTGTTCGTAAAGCGCTTCATTCTCATCAGCTGTTTTTTGGGCTTCGGCGACAATCGTATTTTTTTCCTCCGGGATTTTAAGATCATCAACCGAAAAAGAAATCCCAGAATAAGTGGCATAATGAAAACCAATATCTTTTAAATCATTCAGGAACTTAACCGAAATTTCGCTGAATCCATTTTTATCCAAAACTTCCATTTCCAGTTTCTTAAGATCGCTTTGGTTCAGGGTCTTATTTATAAACGGAATGTTCGGCGGCACAATTTCGTTAAAAATTATCAGTCCGGCCGTGGTTTCAATCAATTCGGAATTGACTCTTGCTTTTATTTTAGCCTGCAAATCAATAACTCCATTTTCAAAAGCGTTCAAACACTCTTCTTTCGACGAAAAAATCTTGCCTTCGCCTTTAAGGTTATCAATTTTCATAGTCAGCCAGTAGCATCCTAAAACCATGTCTTTTGAAGGAACGGCCACGGCTTCGCCGGTGGCCGGTTTTAAAATTCCTTTTGAAGCAAGCATAAAATCTCTGGCTTCTTTCTGGGCCTCTTCGGATAAAGGCAAATGAACAGCCATTTGGTCGCCGTCAAAATCGGCGTTAAAAGCAGTAGTCGGCAAAGCCGGAATCCTGATGGCTTTGCCCTCGTGGAGCCGGGGATGGAAAGCCTGAACTCCCAGACGATGCAGAGTCGGCGCCCGGTTTAAAAGAATCAGTTTTTCCTGAATCACCTCTTCCAGAGCTTCCCAGATTTCCGGCGATTCGGTTTCAATAAATTTTCCGGCCGCCCGGATGTTTGAAGCCAAACCTTTAGCTATCAACCGGTTAATTACAAAAGGCCGGAAAAGCTCCAAAGCCATAAATTTGGGAAGGCCGCATTCGTCGATTGCTAGCTCCGGCCCGATGACAATTACCGAACGGCCCGAATAGTCAACCCGCTTGCCTAGAAGATTCTGCCTGAATCTGCCCTGTTTCCCCTCAAGGCTGTCTGAAAGCGATTTCAAGCTTCTTTTCTGGCCGACTGTGGATTGGGTCAGAGCCTGGCCTTTTCTCATCCCATTATCAATCAAAGCGTCAACCGCCTCCTGAAGCATTCTTTTTTCGTTTCTGGTTATTACTTCGGGCGCTTTAAGCTCCAAAAGATGCTTTAAGCGATTATTCCGGTTAATTACCCGGCGGTATAAATCATTTAAATCAGAAGTAGCGTAGCGGCCTCCGTCTAACTGAACCATCGGCCGCAGGGCCGGCGGGATCACCGGAATTATTTCCAAAAACATCCACTCCGGCCTTGAATTTGAAACGATAAAACCTTTTATCAGTCTTAATCGGCGGTTAAGTTTTTTAATCTGCAAGGGATTTTCAATGGTCTTAACTTCTTCTTCGATTTCTCCGGCGAGCCTTAGAAGATCAGTTTCTTCAAAAATTTTCTTTATCGATTCGGCTCCGATTCCGACTTCAAATGCCTCGCCGTATTTTAAAGACAGCTCCCGAAATTCCAGCTCCGAGATAATTTTGTATTTTTTTATTTCCTTAAGGAATTGTTTTTCTTTTTCTTTCAGGACTTTGAATTTTTCCTTTTCTTCATCTTTCTTTGATTCTTTAAATTTGGCCCTGAATTCCTGATCGATTTTTTTCATCGCCTCGGTTTTAGCCTCTTCATTGACCTGAGTGATAATATAGCTTGAAAAATAAACGACTCTTTCAAGGTCGGGCAGAGAAACATCCAGAATCATCGCCATTCTTGAAGGAATGCCCCGCAAAAACCAGATATGGGAGACAGGGCTAGCCAGCTTTATGTGGCCGAATCTTTCCCGCCGGACAATCGAGCGGGTTACTTCAACTCCGCAGCGATCACAAACTATGCCTTTATAACGGATCTTTCGATACTTGCCGCAGTAGCATTCAAAGTCTTTCTCCGGCCCGAATATTTTTTCGGAAAATAAGCCTTCTGGTTCAGGCCTTTGGGTCCGGTAATTTATGGTTTCCGGTTTTACCACTTCGCCGTAAGACCAGCTTAAAATTTCGTCCGACGAAGCAAGTTTTAATCTAATAGAATTAAAATCCATGCCAATGTTGTCTATGAGCGAAGCGAATAACTACAACATTGAGCACCGAGCACATAAAGCGTTATGTGCTCGGTAACTTTTTGTCGCTGCTCGCTTGCGCTCGCAGACAAAAACTTATTTCTCCAATAATTCCACATTCAACCCCAGTCCTTTTATCTCTGAAAGCAAAACCTTGAACGACTCGGGCAGATGGGGCGCTTTAATTTCTTCTCCGTTAACAATGGCTTCATAAGTCTTAGCCCGACCCAAAACATCATCCGACTTTATAGTCAGCATTTCCTGCAAAGTATAGGCGGCGCCGTATCCTTCAAGAGCCCAGACTTCCATTTCCCCGAAACGTTGGCCGCCACCCTGGGCTTTCCCGCCAAGAGGCTGCTGGGTGATCAAAGAATAGGGGCCGACCGAACGCATATGAAGCTTATCTTCCACCATATGGATTAATTTCATGAAATAAATTATGCCGACGGTTATTTTCTGATTAAAGGGCTGACCGGTTTTGCCGTCGTAAAGAATTACTTTTCCGTCTGGGGTCAAACCAGCCTTGATTAATTCTTTCTTTACATCTTCCTCGATAGGCCCTGACATCGCCGGCACTATTGCCCGATAGCCAAGTTTTTTAGCTGCCCAGCCCAAGTGGGTTTCCAGGATCTGGCCGATATTCATTCTTGAAATGATTCCAAGGGGATTTAAAACTATATCAACCGGAGTGCCATCTTCCATAAAAGGCATCTCCTCTTCCGGCAGGATAACTGAAATGACCCCTTTATTTCCATGCCGGCCGGCCAATTTATCGCCGACCTGGACTTTTCTCGTCTGGGCAATCGAAATCTGGATTGTCTTAATAACGCCGCTTTGAAGCTTATCCCCCATATCGCGCGAGAAAATTTTCACGCCGACCACCCGGCCCCGCTTTCCAAAGGGCAGTCTCAAAGAAGTATCTTTAATGTCTCTTGATTTTTCTCCGAATATCGCCTTTAAAAGTTTTTCTTCGGGCGTTAAATCAGTCTCTCCTTTAGGCGAAATTTTTCCGACCAGAATATCCTGGCTCCTGACTTCGGCACCGATCCCGACGATTCCTTCTATATCAAGGTTCTTAAGCCTTTCCTCTCCGACATTGGGGATGTCAGCGGTGGTCAATTCCGGGCCGAGCTTGGTTTCCCTGATATCAACCGAATAATCCTCAATGTGAACAGAAGTTAAAATATCGTCTTTAACTAGCCTTTCTGAAATAATGATGGCATCTTCGAAATTAAATCCTTGAAAAGACATAAAAGCAACTACTAAATTCCTGCCTAAAGCAAGTTTACCGTTTTCCATTGCCGGCCCGTCAGCGATAATTTGACCTTTTTTAATCTTGTCTCCTTTGCTGACTATCGGTTTTTGATTTATCGAAGTATAGGCGTTTGACCGCAAAAATTTCGAAAGCTTGTACTCATTAGTCCCGCCATTTTTAATTTTTATTTTAACTGCTGAACCGTCAACTGAATCCACCACCCCTTCAGTTTCTGAAATCAAGGCCGAACCAGAATCATAGGCTACGTTCGGTTCCATTCCGGTCATAACATAAGGAGTTTCGGGCCTGACCAAGGGTACGGCTTGACGCTGCATATTTGAACCCATTAAAGCCCGGTTAGCATCGTTATGTTCCAAAAAAGGAATCAGAGAGGTGGCTGACGAAAATGGCTGCTTCGGAGAAATATCAATAAAATTAACTTCGGAAGCGTTCACTTCGCCGGGTTCGCCCTGAATTCTTGCTGAAACTTTTTTATCAATTATTTTCCCTTCCTGATCAATAACCGCGCCTGATTGGGCAATGACATATTTTTCTTCTTCAGTTGCATCAAGAAACAAAACTTCGCTGGTAAGTTTGCCGTCTTTAACTTTCTGATAAGGCGTAAGAATAAAACCAAGAGGAGAAATCCTGCCGAAAATCGAGAGATGGCCGACCAGTCCGATATTGGGGCCTTCCGATGTCTGAATGGGACAGATTCTTCCATAGTGCGATGGATGAACATCTCTTACGTCAAAACTTGCCCTCTCTCTGGTTAAGCCACCCGGACCCATGGCCGAAAGCCTCCTTTTATGCTCCAGTTCCGAAAGAGGATTAGTCTGGTCCATGAATTGCGATAATTGGCTCGAAGCGAAAAATTCTTTGAGGCGGGCGACAAAAGGCCTTGAATTGATCAATTGCGACGGCAAAGCAACATCCAATTCGGCGGTGCTCATTCTATCCTTAATAATTCTCTCCATCTGATTTAGGGCCAGACGCAACTTCTCCTGAAGCTGTTCGCCGACAGTTTTAACCCGCCGATTGCCTAAATGGTCTATATTATCAGCTTGGCCGGCCGGGTTATTATTCAACTTTATTATTTCTTTAACTATTAAAACGATGTCTTCCGGTTTTAAAAAACGGTGCTCTTCGGTCAAGGAATAATTTTGATTAAACCTCTGGTTGATTCTGTGCCGGCCGACTTCGGACAAATCGTACCGAGAAAAATTAAAAAACATATTGAAAATCATCTGCCTGGCGTTGTCGGGTGTGGCGAAATCGCCCGGCCTGATCCGTCGGTAGACTTCAATTAAGCCTTCGTCTTGGTTTGAAGACGGATCCTGAACCATGGTGGCGGCGATATATTTCATTGCCGGATCAGTGTCTACATCTTTAAATAAATCCTGGATCTGCCTATCGGTTGAATAGCCGAAGGCCCGAAGCAGAGTCGTTACCGGAACCTTTCTTTTCCGATCAATCCGAACAAAAATGACCCCGCTTTGCTCTGTTTCAAATTCCAGCCAAGCGCCGCGGGATGGAATAATTTTAGCGCCGAATAAATTCTTATAGCGGCTTGATTTTGAATTGGTGAAAAAAACGCCGGGACTCCTGATGAGCTGGGAAACGACCACTCTTTCAATTCCGTTTATGACAAAAGTCCCACGCTTAGTCATCAAAGGGATATCGGCGAAATAGACTTCCTGTTCTTTCTTCTGGCCGGTTCTCTTATTTTCAAAAAGAAGCTTGACCCGTAAAGGCGCCTCATGGGTGATATTTTTTTCTTTGGCTATAACATCGTCAAACCGGGGCTGGTCGATTTTGTAATCAACAAAATAGAGATCAGCTTCTTTTCCGGTCCAATCGCTTATTGGCGAAGCCTCCTTGAAAATATTCTTCAACCCGCGTTTCAAAAAATCATCATAGGAATCAAGCTGAGTTTTTATTAGATTAGGCGGAGAAACTAAATCTAATTGATATTTAGAAAATATTTTTTCTTGTAGCATTTTAAAATAATTTGACACAAAAAATACCTTCTCTTGCCAAGAAGAGTTAAAGGAATATTATTTATTTAATTTTTGGCCGGCCAAACAATGCCCAAAATATTAAGAATACGCAAAAATAGACTGCCTAACAAAGTATATTAATAAAAAAACATCTGTCAATAGGGTTATCCACGGATCATCATACTAAAGTTCAAAACTGTGGATATCCCGCACCTTATTGCCCTTAAAAGGCGCGGGATCTGATATTTTCCAAAATAGAGAATCCAGCCATTAGACTTATGAAATAACTGCCTCCATAGCTTATAAAAGGCAAGGGTAGGCCGGTAACCGGCAAAAGACCCAAATTCATACCCGCGTTTATGACCACGTGGGAGAAAAAATACATCAAAAACATGGCAATGAAAAATCTGGAAAAATTATCCTGAACTCTTGAAGCAATATAAATCAGACGGTTTAAAATAATGAAGTAAAAAATCAGAACTAAAATCAAAGAAACAAAGCCAAACTGTTCAATGAGAGCCGCCAGAGCAAAATCAGAAGTAGCTTCGGGCAATATTCCGAATTTGGCCTGCGATCCTTTGCCAAAACCCAAACCCCAGAAAGCGCCTTGACCTATGGCAATTTTTGACTGCAAAACGCTGTAACTTAAATTCCCCTGTTCAATAAATCCAGATAAAAAAGAGGTTATCCTTAATTTTTGATACGGCTTAAGTATGAAAACTCCAGTTATAAGAGAAATAATGACTAATAAATTAACCGCGATTATAACTTGTTTTTTAGTGAGGCCCAACAAAAGGATTCCTCCCAGCCAAATTAAAAATAAAATAACGGTCGAACCTAAGTCGGGCTGGAGAAAGACTAAAAAAACCATTAAAAAAGAATAAGCGCCGGAAATCAATACTGTCAGCCCTTTATTTGAATGGCCTCTTGATGAAAAATATCTGGCTAAAAAAAGAATCATGGCCAACTTAACCACTTCGGAGGTTTCAAAAGAAACGCCGAAAGGAAAATGAAGCCAAGCCGTCACGCCCCTTACCGGTTGGGCCTGCAGAGTAAAAAAAAGCAGAAAAGCGCTTAAACCGAAAAAAAAGAATGAAGGAAAAGAATAATTTTTGAAAATCCGGAAGTCAAAAAGCGGGTTCAAAAAAAGAATAAAAACTCCGACAGCGAAAAAAACAAGCTGCTTTTTGAAAAAGAGGCTATCGATTCCGGCGATGCCGGCTAAATTCAAAAGGCCCAAAAGCGACAAAATAAAAATTGCTGAAAAGAGGGAGGGGTCGAATTTAGGATTAGTAAAAATTCTGAAACTTTTCTTGAGTTCCATGTTCTCTTAAGAAATTGATGTTTTTGAAAATGTCGGTATGAACGGAAATTTCAATCCTTGAAACTTCGCCTTTAAAAGAAATAGGCCACTTAACCTCAAATAATCGTTCGGTCTTAGACAATATTGTCCTGGCATCGGTTTTGTTCACGGCCAAAACACTGGCGTCTTGACCATATAAAACGACGAAGACATCCACCCGGTCAAAATCAAAATTGGAGTTATTGAATAAAATTCCGCTAAATTTTGAAAAGCCCTGGCCTTGGGGCAAGAGCGAATATTCCTGATTTTTTACGGAAAACAGGTTTTGAGGGATAAATTCTTTTAATCTTTCCCAGGTGACGCTGATAATTTTAAATTCTGCCAGGCTTATTTCGGCTTCAGTTCTTATCGGAGAAATAATTTCAAATCTGGACTGACCGGGTAGCAAACTTATACTCCCCTTTTTCATAAATGCCAATTTATTACTAAAATCAAAAAGATTTAATTCATAGAAAGCTTCGGCCGCTCCGAAATCAAAATTAGGGTTTTTTACTTCGGCTAGAAAATCATAATCCCCCTCGCCGACTTTTAAAAGTTTTTGGGACGAGACCAGAAGCGGACTGATTAAAACGGTTGGCGAGGGGGTCGCGAAAGGAGCATCTTTCATGGAGAAAAAATAAATCGTTGAACCGATGACCGTAAAAAATATCAGGGTGATGATTACTTGTTTTAAGAGGCGGGGCATGTATCAATATAATAAAAGAAAAAATAATCATTATCAATAAAACGCGGTTTTTAAACCGCGTTTTATACGAGTTTCAAGGTATCTGTAAGGCAGCGACTTACTTTCGCAACTTGCTAAGCAGGTTACTATCATCAGCTCTGGAGAATTTCACTTCTGTGTTCGGAATGGGAACAGGTGGAGCATCTCCGATATAACTGCCTTACAGATACCTCGAAACATTTAAAAATTTAAAATCAGATAAAGTGCGGGAATGCGGTCTATTAGTAGTTCTTGGCTGAACGGATTGCTCCGCTTGCACCTGAACCCTATCAACCCGCCCTTTCGGGCAAGGTTCGCCTTGCGGCGACGTCATAGTCTCTGACGGACCTGAATCTAATCTTGGAGCGTGCTTCGTGCTTAGATGCTTTCAGCGCTTATCACTAACGCACATAGCTACCCAGCGCCGCCCTTGGCAGGACTACTGGTACACCAGAGGTGCGCTCACTCCGGTCCTCTCGTACTAGGAGCGACCCTCCTCAGATTCTTTTGCGCCCACACCAGATAAGGACCAACCTGTCTCACGACGGTTTGAACCCAGCTCACGTAATCTTTTAATGGACGAACAGTCCACATGTAGTTCTCTTATTACTAAGA
>JBBTXZ010000002.1:0-68997 GCA_038062015.1 Patescibacteria group bacterium
CATTTTTCAGAAAAATCCGGCGCGCGCAAAATCTTAATCATTAAAAGATAATTTTTCTGTTTTGGCCGCCGTCTGCGGCGGGCGGAGCCGCGGGTGGGTGTGGCCGCGCCTGCGGCGCGGCCACTATCTCTGGTCAAGATTTTTTGATAAAATGAGTTCTAACCTGGTCATATAATCGGATTGATTTATTTAATTTAAAGGACTATCATTACTAACATGACCAATAATCATTTCTCATTAAAACAACTTAAAGAGCATGAGAATAAGTGGATAGTTATAGAATTAGATAAAAATGAAATTGTAGGCAGCGGAGAAGACGCATCAGAGGCTAAAAAAGAAGCAGAGAGAAAAGGATATAAAAACACTATACTTATGAAAGTATTTCCTTTTAGAATGGGCTATATTCCTTACTCTCTTTGAAATTTCCCTATCTAAAACAACCCCATATCTCTAAACAGAAATCTTGGATAAGTCGGCCGTTAATTCCGGTCCGGCTTTTTTATAAAAATAAACATATTGATGTTTATGCTTTAATAGATTCTGGCGCTGATTCTTCTATTTTTCATTCTTCGATTGCTGATTTATTAGGGGTAAATTTAAGAGATGGCCGAAAAGAATCTTTTTTTGGCATTTCTGGATCCAATTACGGTATAGATGTTTATTTTCATAAGATTAAGCTGCAGATAATTGGTTCATCAGATACCGTTGAAATAGAAGTCGGTTTTGCCTATTCACCTGGGGTAGCTGCCATTTTGGGGCAAAATGGATTCTTCGATAACTTTCACGTTAAATTTGAGCGTGATAAAGAAAGAGTCGAAATATTACCAGTCAGAAAAAATTAAAAACCACGGAATTTTAAAAAGAGGATTGAAAATTTATTTAATTCAAAGTGGGGCGATAATATCAAACCGCTGAGCCCTTCCGAAGCTTTATGCGAAGGAGGGCTTTTTGTTTTGATTAAATTTCTGATTTGTAGTAAGAAATAAATATGGAAAATAGTTAAGTGAAAGGAGTTCTTTATGACGGTAATCTGGAGATTGATTGTTAAGTGTCGGGCAAAGAAATGCGGTCATCAATTTGAAGCGGACCTTACCAAACTAAAGCGTTTTGATGACGGCGATCCCGAGTTCCCAAGCCATTTTTACTATGTGAGTTGCCCTAAATGTGGCATTGCACAAGTAGAAGTTTGGAATTCTTATGGACGAAAGGCTGACATTGTCCGCCTGGAAGCAGTTTTAGGCGGTTCAATTGTTTTCTCTTTCAATGTGAGGCCACGGGAACATCAAAGGGGTGATCCAGAACCAATACCTCATTCAACGAGCGAAGAGGGATTTGTGCGGCCTTGGGTATTGCCGACAATGAGCGCCTAGGCTGCATAATCGTCAACTTAAGCCAGGCGACATACTCTGTTTTGAGCTCCACGGAGAAAAGCAACACGCTTAGTATGGTGGGGCTTTTCTGTTTTTCATATATTATCTGGTTCTGTATCTGTCTCCAAACCCTCAATCCCTCTATAATCTGGTTCCCCCCTTAATCTGGTTCCCCCCTTCGCTAAAGCTTCGGAAGGGTAAGCAAGCGGCTCCTACGAGGCGGACTAAATTATTTCTTTTCAACCTCTTCCAACGCTTTTCTTAACCCCTCCAAATCCGGCTCAACGTTTTTTCTCTTAAAATTCTCCGGTTCGCGCTTGATTAATTCGTCAAGCGATACGCTTTTCTCTCTCGGAATCGGAACTTCAGGCGATTGAACCCTTAGTTTCATCGCTTTTGGTTTTGAAGGCCGAGCGCTTAGCGTCCCGAACGGCCCCGCTGAACGGAGGGCCGGCCCTATTGCCAGGCTCCAACTTTCAATCTCTTTTTCAACCGCTTCAACCGGTCGGCTGTATTTTTTTCTTGACGCACCAATAATAATCTCTTTAATGCTGGCTCTCGATTCCAAAGGAATCGGCGGCAGAGTCAAAGCTGAAAACGGTCTTGAGGAAATACCGTCAACCAGAAGCTTCAGATAAACATTGTAATTAGACAGGTTGACAAAATCTTGGGAGATAAGTTCCGGAGCAAACTGGATTTCCAAAAATTCGGCGTCGGTGGCGCCGACCCTGAATGTAATCATAGTTCCGACATTGCCAAAAACGGCGTCTCGGACCCGAGTGGAAGTTTCGGTTATCAGTTGGCCGATGTATTGATGAGCAATAATTAAAGCCAAACCGTATTTTCTTGACTCCGATAAAATTGTGGCAAAAGCATCGGTGGCAAAGTTTTGAAATTCATCCACATAAAGAAAAAATGGGTGACGCTCTTCTTTATGAACCTTGATTCTTTCCATGGCCGTCAACTGAATTTTAGTTATCAGCATCGCTCCCAATAAAGCCGAATTGTCTTCGCCGATAAGCCCCTTGGAAACATTGACCAAAAGAATTTTTCGATTCTCAATTATGTCTTCGATGTCCAAAGTGCTTTTTGACTGGCCGACGATATTTCTAACCATTTTAGTGGCCAAAAACTGACCGACTTTATTTTGAATGGGCACAATTGCTTCATTCCTGAACTTTTGTTCCCAAGCTTCGTACTCGGTTGTCCAAAATGCCCTAACTACCGGGTCCTTAATATTGCTGATTATTTTTTTGCGGTATTCTTTATCTACTAAGAGCCGTGGAATCCCCATTAAAGTTGAATCCGGCGTGTCTAAAAGCGCTAAAACGCAGTTATTTAAAATATATTCCATTCTGGCTGACCAGACTCCGGCCCAGATTTTAGTGAAAACAGCCATCAAACCTGAAGCAACCAAGTGCTTATGTTCCGGATTTTTGACTTCCAAAATATTAAAACCAATCGGGTATTCCGAATCAACCGGATTAAAATAAATGGTATCGCCGACTCGCTCCTTTGGGATTGAATCCAATAAATCTTCGACAAATTCGCCGTGAGGGTCGATTACGGCCAAACCCTGGCCGGTTTTAATGTCCTGAACCGCCAGATTCTTCAAAAGAGTGGTCTTGCCGGTGCCGGTCTGGCCGATGACGTACATATGCTGGAGCCGGTCTTTTTCCTTGATGCCGAAAATCCGGTCCTGCCCCCGAAAATTGGTTTTGGCGAAATAGGTAATGTCAGACATATCAAAATATCGAAATTTCGAGTTTAAAACGGTATGTAGCCGGGCGGACTTACCTTTTTACTCTCTACTCTATCCAAAGTCGGCGCGGTCAAAACCACATTGGTCGGCGGATGATACAAAGTGGCCAGCTCCTCTGAATTTAAAATTGAAATTGAAGAATTGAAATCTTTATCCGGCCTGTTAGGATCAGCCAGCCGCCCGACAAAAGTTTCTTCCGGAATGTATCTTGTTTTGTAGCGGTATAAAAGCCTTTTTTTTCTTGCTTTGGTCCGGCGGCCCGTCAGGATAAACGGCCATTTCCACCATCTTGTGCTGGTAAGAGCATTAGCGTTGATGGCGAAATAATTCATGGAAGAAGCATACTGATTAAAATAGCCCAGCATATTTTTCCAGGCGCCTCTATTAAATATGTCTTTGGGCGCCAAATAAGCCAGCCTGATTAAAACTTCAAAACCGCGCTTTGAAACTTTCTGACTCACCGCCTTAAGCGATGCTTCTTCGGCCGGACTCAAAATCGGGAATGAAATCGCTGTCTGACCGGGCAGCGGCTTTAAACGGGTTTTTTCTTTCAATTCTTTGATTATATTCTCTCCTTCTTTCTCCCAACCGGGCTTGGCCGGCCGGACTATCAATTGAATCCAGGTCCTTTCCTCCGGCCTGGTTCTGGCTATTAGTTCTAAAATATGCGAAATCGGATCAATAATTCTTTCTTCTCCGCCCTTTTCCTCAAAAAGCATATAGGTGTTTATGGGATGAGGCGAGGGGTTCTTCAATTTTGACTCCAAACCGAAAAAGTCATATCCGGTCCGTTCCAAATCATCAAAAGAATCGGGGAATTCAGCCGTATAATCCTCGACTCCGGCTATTTCAATATCCGGGTATTGGGCGTAAAGCATTGATTCCACCGAGTGGCGGAGTTTTTTCGGGGTTCTGATGTAAAAATGAGCTTTGCCGCCAGTGCCGACGATTTCAAAACTGAACCAAAGAATCACTTCGCCGTCCACGTATTTTTCCTTCCAGCTCATCGGTATGTTTATCAAAGTCCAGAGTCCGGTAAAAAACTGGTCCATCGCCTTGGGCCCTTTTTCAACCTCCCGGGGGACGCGGATTTCAAACATGTCCCATTCAATCTCGCTTCTGAATTTTGCCTGCCGATAAAAAAGCAGCGCGTTTCGGACAATTAAAAAAACCAGAAAAGCCAAAACCGGCAAGATAACCCGCTTAAAAGGCGCGAGGAAAGAAACTAAAAATTTTAAATCTTCGTAAGTCCCAAAGAGAAGCTGAAAATCCAAAAAGTTCATCAACAATAATTATACCACCTAATTAACTTCTTTCAATAAGTCTGTAAAAACCGTCTTTATCTTTCTTAAAGAGTTTTTTGTCCTGAAGATTCAAAACTATGGTATTGGGTTTGACAAAGCGGGCCTCGGCGGTTTTAGCGATAATCTTTTCTCTAGGCATCGGGCCGTGTTTTTTTAAAATACTCGTTAAAACGTCCTTAACTGTGCCGGCTTCAAAGCCCCAATCCGAAAGAGCATAAAGGCCGCGGCCGACCAAAACAAATCTTTTGTCTTTTATAAGCTCGTTATGGACGGTCTGAAAGTTGGCTTTTTTAGAATCAAAATTATGGCTATTGATGGCATCGGTAATTTCTCTGAAATGGAGAGGTTTATTAATTCTTTTAAAAATAAGATAAGCTTTGTCTTTTATGCCTTTGGGCCGAATCTCGGGCCAGCTGACTAAGCCGGCTTCGCCGAAAATATTTTTACCCATGGCTTTATGCAGTCCCAAATAAGACAGGACTATTTTAGGGTCGCTTGCGTTTTCCTGAGAAGTTTTATTGAAAAACGAAACAAGCTCTGTTTCCGGAACGACAGAATTCTGTTTTTTAAAGGCATGAACTAATTTTTCGGTTGCCTCTTTGGCTTTATCTATATAGAAGGGATCTTTAACCGTCCAGATAGAGTGATAATGATCGTCTTCGGGACAACGTTCAAAGTTACTTGATACGGTCATTAAAAAGACCAGAGCTCCGTTGGTTTTATTATACCGGCTGGAGCCCGAAAATTCATGGAATAAAAGATCTTCCCGGATGACATTTTCATAGCCTTGAAGAATCGCTTTTATCTTAAAAACCTGATCGCTCAAATTGAAACCGTCGAATTTTTTTCTGAACTCGCGCAAAGCCACTTCTTCAATCTGGCGGACCCTCTCCCGAGTGATATTGTATTTTTGACCAATAGATTCCAAGGTTTCAATATTACCGGTTTTAAGGCCAAATCTCCGGGAAACTATGTCCTGGGTTCGAGGATTCAAAGATTTTAAAATCTCTAAAATAGAATTTATAAAATTGACTTTTTCTTGCTCATTTAACATGTGAAAGCTATAATAGCACTCATCAGAAATGTTGTCAAACTATTTTTTAAAACAAGAGGAAAACAAGAAAATAGCAGTTTTGGGGCTTGGCCGTGAGGGTCGGGCTACCTTGAATTTTTTTAAAAAAAATAAAATAAAGGCCGAGGCCCTCGATGCTAAATTTGACAGAAATTATATTAATAAACTTAAAAAATACAACCTTATTTTTAGAACGCCGGGATTCCCCCGCCTCCATCCCAAGCTTTTAGCCGCCGAAAAAAACGGAGCCGCTATCTCAAGCCACATTAAATTATTTTTTGATTTGTGTCCGGCGAAAATTATCGGCGTGACCGGAACCAAAGGTAAAACCACAACTGCTTTATTGATATATCAAATATTAAAAACTAAATATAAAAATTCGGTTTTTGTGGCTGGCAATCTTGGAAAACCGGCCCTGGATATATTGTCGAAATTAAATAAAAAATCATTGGTCATTTTAGAACTTTCAAGTTTCCAGCTTCAGGACTTGGACAAGAGTCCTCATATCGCCGTGATTACCAATATTACTATTGATCATCTTGATCCTTCAGGAAAATTCGGACCAGCCACCCACCAAACCGCCAAAGAATACTTTGACGCCAAAGTAAATATAATCAAATATCAATCTGCCAAAGACTTTGCCGTAATTAATCCTTCGCTTAAAAATAAAATAAAAAAGACGGGTAGAGGTAAGAAAATCTATCCCAATCCCCTATTCTTTCAAACAAAGCTAAGGGGCCTATACAATCTTAAAAACATCGCTTTGGCGATTCAAGTCGGAAAAACTTTGAAAGTTCCGGAAAAAAATATATTGAAAGCAGTTAAAAATTTCAAAGGAGTCGAGCATCGACTTAAATTCATAAAAAAAATAAACGGAGTTTCATTTTACAACGATTCAGCCGCCACTAATCCTGACGCAACTTTAGCCGCCCTAAAATCTTTTAATGAACCGATCCACTTGATTCTTGGCGGTTCGGATAAAGGATTAAACTACCAAAAACTAGCTGGCTATATTTCAAAATCTAAAAATGTAAAGTCAGTAATGCTAATCGGCCAGCTAAAAAATAAAATATATCGAATTTTTAAACCAAGACTCGAATTTCAAGTTAAAAAAATAAAAAGTTTAAAAACTGCTGTCTTGACCGCTTTTAAAAATACTGCTAAAAATGAAGTGGTTCTTTTGTCTCCCGGAGCGGCAAGCTTTGATATGTTCGAAAGTTATGCCGAGCGAGGGGAGAAGTTCAAAAAACTGGTGCGCGGTTTGAAATCAAGGAGGTGAAAATTGGCAATAAAAGTCATACCGAATCGGCCAGAATCAGTAGTGGACGACAAAGTCGTGGTAAGGCATCTGGTTGCGAGAGGATCAGAATTAGTGAGAATTCTTCTTGAGGCCGGAGGCCTTATCGAAGGTATTTCTCCGACCAAAACGGACGCTTCCGGCATAACAATAGAAAAAACGATCTACTTTAATAGGCCGGACTCTCTTGATGAAGGTGTCGTTAATAGGTACGTCGAAGAATTCGGCGGCATCGTTAAAAAACTGGAGGAGGTCTCTGTTTCGCTAACTTCCTGCATTTCACCATTTCGCTCTCCAGAAGGGGTCCACTGAAATTCGTGGACCCTTATTTTTTTACGCGGCTAAGCGCCGCGATTATCACGCTTAGCGTGATGAAACAACATCAAAATCGGGCTGGCTAAAAAAATTGAAGAATAAGCGCCGGAAGCGATGCCAATAATCAAGGCCAAAGAAAAATTCTTCAAGGTCGGCCCGCCAAAAATATAAATGGCGATTACGGCAAAGAGAGTGGTTAGGGTTGTATTTATTGAACGAACTAAAGTTTGCTTTATACTCTTATGAACTACCTCATTAAAGTTGCCGGATGGATTTTTTAAAATATTTTCTCTGATCCGATCATACACAACCACGGTATCATTTATTGAATACCCTAAAATCGCCAGAGCCGCGGCAATAAGCGGCGCGTCAATGGCTACTCCTTTAAACTGACCAAGCCAAGAAAAAACTCCGATCGGCAAAAGTAAATCATGAATTAAAGCCACAATTGCCCCTAAAGCCAAAACCCAAGGACTAATTATTCCGCCGACTTTTGAAAAAACGACAGCCAAATAAAGAGAAATCAAAATTAAAGCAATAACTATCGCGATAATGCTTTTTCTTTTCAATTCCGAGCCCAAAACCGAACCGATTGAATCAAAACGAATTTCTTCCACTTCTCCGAAATTCCGGAATTCCGATAAAATCTGCTGATGAGTTTCTTCTGAAATTTCAGACATCTTGATTAAAAACCCGTCTTCGGTCTGGGAAACAGTCGAGTTGCTAACTCCTGATTTTTCCAACGATTCTTTTATTATTCTAAATTCTATATTCTGCGTTCTAAGTTCTAATAATGTTCCGCCCGTGAAATCAATGCCTAAATTCAGACCGTAAATTAAAAACAAACCTAAACATACGGCCATCAAAACCAGCGAAATTGAAAACATTACTTTGTAGAGTTTAGACATTGAACAATTTTACCACAATAACAAATATTATCTTTCTTCAAAATCAAGACACCTCGATTTTAATTTTTTATTTGATATTATGATATATCATAATATCATATTTTCATATAATTAAACTCATAATTAATAAACTTTATTTTCCATGGCATTTCTTAAACTTCTTTTTTGAACCGCACCAGCAGGGGTCGTTCCGGCCTAATGACGCTGATCTTTGCGGATTAGGTGCCGACTGACGCGGGATATTCTCTGAGTTTATCCGCATAGTTTCCGCACCTGTCCGCGATTGGATGCTGACTTTAAAAATCATATTCACCACCTGAAATTTTATTGATTTTAATAACTGCTCGAACATCTTCTGCCCCTCGATCCGGTACTCAACCAATGGGTCGCGCTGGCCGTAAGCCCGCAAACTGACCGAGTTTCTCAAATAATCCATTGCTTCCAGATGATCAACCCAAAGTTCGTCAATCACCCGAAGCAAAACGAATTTTTCAAGCTGACGCATAATCTCTTCACCAACTTGTTTTTCTTTTTCAGAATATGCTTTTTCAAAAGTTTCCAAAATATCTTGTTTTAAGTTTTCTTTATTTTGAATTTGATTTAAAATTGAAAATTTAAAATTTAAAATTGCGCTTACCGTTTCTTCTATCTCCCTCACATTCCACTCCGGCCCGGCAGTATGAATTTCTACTAATTCATTAACCACTCCTTCAATATAGTTTAGAATTTTAGATTTTGGTCTTTGGATTTCATCTGGATTTTGCCCGGCCTTCGCAGCCGAAGCTGCTTCGGCGGAGTGGGCGATTTTGTCATTGGTCATTACAATTTCTCGCCGCAGGCGATAAATTGTCTCCCGGTGCTTATTCATTACATTATCAAATTCCAAAACATATTTTCGGGCGTCAAAATGATGACCTTCAATTTTGCTTTGGGCCTGTTCAATTGCCCGACTGACAAAATTATGTTCAATCGGTTGATCTTCCGGAAAGCCGAGCCGTTCCATCAATCCTTTAATTCTTTCCCCGCCGAAAATCCTGATAACTTCGTCTTCCAAAGAGACAAAAAATTGGCTTGAACCTTGATCACCCTGTCTTCCGGACCGGCCCCGAAGCTGATTATCAATCCGTCGCGCTTCGTGTCTTTCTGTTCCAATTACATGTAATCCGCCACTCTGGCGAACTAGATGCTGGGCACTGGAATCTGACGGATTACCTCCTAAAATAATATCTACTCCCCTGCCGGCCATATTGGTCGCCACCGTAACCTGGCCGAAGCGACCGGCTTGAGCAATAATCTGACCTTCTGACTCATGGTTTTTGGCGTTTAAAACATTATGCGGGATTCCTTCTCTCTTCAGCATCGCCGAAAGCAGTTCGTTTTTTTCAATCGAAACCGTGCCCACCAAAATTGGCTGGCCCCTTGAATGCCTTTCCTTAATTTCTTCAACCACGGCTTTCCATTTGGCGCTTACGGTTTTATAAATCCGGTCAGGTAAATTTCCCCTTATCATCGGCATATTAGTCGGCACCTTGATAACGTCAATATTATAAACTTTATGGAATTCCTCGGAAGATGTGGCCGCGGTTCCGGTCATGCCGGCCAATTTTTTATACATCCGAAAATAATTCTGGAAAGTGATTGTGGCCAGAGTCCGCGATTCTTTCTGAACCGCCACGCCTTCTTTTGCTTCCACGGCTTGATGAAGCCCTTCTGACCAGCGCCGGCCCGGCAACAGGCGCCCCGTGAATTCATCAACGATTATCACTTCGCCGTTTTTTACCACATAGTCGCGGTCGCGCTTAAATAAAACATGGGCTTTTAAAGCCTCTTCAAGATGGTGAACGTGACGCATTCCAGCCTGATCATAGATATTCTGGAGGCCAAGTATTTTTTCAACTTTATCAATTCCGGCATCGGTAATGGTCACGGCCTTCAGTTTTTCATCAATGTTATAATCTTCGTTTTCATGAAGCCCCGGCGCGACTTTGGCAAAAGTTTTATAAAGTTCTCCTGATTCGGCGTCGGGGCTAGATATAATTAATGGCGTCCTGGCTTCATCGATTAAAATTGAGTCAACCTCATCAACAATAACAAAGTTATGTCCAGCTTCCGGCCTCTGGCTCATCTGGTCTCTAGAGTAAGCCATATTATCCCGGAGATAATCAAATCCGAATTCGTTGTTGGTGCCGTAAGTTATATCCGCTTCATAGGCCTCGCGCCTTGTGACCGGTCTTAAAAATTCATGAACTATCTTAAACGCTCCTTGAGTATCTCTGACTTTATCTAAATTGTTTTGTTCATTTGGATTTTGGATTTTATTTGAAATTTGCCCGGCCTTCGCAGCCGAAACTGCTTCGGCGGAGTAGGCGATTTTGTCATTTGGAATTTGTGTATGACTCGGGTCATAAATATAACTCGCATCATGATTAATACCGCCGACACTCATCCCTAACGCATTATAAATCTGCCCCATCCAGACCGTGTCGCGCCGGGCCAGATAGTCGTTAACAGTAATGACATGAACTCCTTTTCCCAACAAAGAATTCAAATAAACCGCCAGAGTCGCGGTCAAAGTCTTTCCCTCACCGGTTTTCATTTCGGCAATCTTGCCTTGATGCAAAACAATTCCGCCAATTAACTGAACATCAAAGTGGCGCTGGCCCAAGGTTCTTTTTGCCGCCTCGCGGACTACCGCAAAAGATTCAGGTAATAAATCATCTAACAGCTCACCGCCATTGAGCCGTTGCTTAAATTCTTCTGTTTTTTCTTTTAGTTGAGTATCTGAAAACTGCTTGTATTCATTCTCAAGCTTATTTATCTTTTCAACCAGCGGCTGAACCTTTTTTAGGTATCGTTCATTAGCATCGCCAAAAAGTTTCCCGAATATTGACATTGCCAAAAAATCTTAACAGAAAATGGGCTATTTTCCAAGTTCCTGAATCTTTGCTCTTGTCTTTGCCCCGACATAGCCGATTTGCGGAAAAATTCCGTGTTTTTGCTGAAATTTTATGACTGCGGTTTTGGTTAAAATACCGAAGTAACCGGTGATTCGAGCTTCGGGATATACACCATCTTTAATCAAGAACTCTTGAAGCCAGCGGACATCTTCGCCCTGCAAACGAACGAATAAATTTCGATTAAGAGCGCTGGCGGTTGGCAAAATCGGTAAAGAAAGGACCCGCTCCTGTCTTAGTTGAGCGATTTGTTTTTGCAAAGCCGAAATTTGGTCAAGAAGATCCTGAATTGATATTGGAGCCGGAATCGCTTCTTCAAACTCAGAAGTCATCTGGACTTTAAAAGTGAACTGGGAAGACGGATCGTTTTTAGTAAAATCAGAGGTCTTGGAATGGTTAGCCGGAATCAAAACAACTTTATGCACCTCGGAGCCGAAATTTTTAACAAAAAGTTTTCCGCTGGTTTCGTTTAAAGGAAAAAACCCGATTTCTTTCTGGCCGTTGATTTTAAAAACAATATAAGGAACCCTAAATTTTGTTCCCGGGTCAGCCGAAAACTCGATTTTTAAATTCAGATTAGCGCCGGCATTAATCGGAGTATTAAATTCATACCAAACCGGCTGCCAATCTTTGACTGTATTTAAAACTGAAATCAGGTCTCCGGTTCCGGAAAGACTGTAGCTTTGACTTGAAGGAATCCTTAAATTTTTAAGATGCGTAAATTTATAGGCGAATCTGGGACTGACGGTTTCATCATTTAAAACATTGGCGATACTCCAATTGGAAAAAATATCCGAGAAAGATTCGGCAAAACCGCTTGAAAGTAAAGTTTGATTTATCGATTCAATTCCGATTTTATCAATTCTCTGGGAATCGCCGATGATTTTTTCGCCGTAATGGTCAACCAGATAAAACATAAAAAGCGCGGCCGCGCCATAATCAGATCCAAGATTTTGCCATTCAACCAAAGGGTCAGACGGGTTCTGTTCAAAGGCAAAAACTCTTCTCCTGATATTGGAACTTTCGTAGGTATCGTCATAACCCAGAAGCCGCGGTCCATATTCGGCCCGAATTTCGTTAAGCCAAGTATCTTCGCTAACCCCCCGCAAAATATCTTTCTGATTAAATCCAATCAAATGCTGAAACTCATGAGCCAAAAACATTCTCGCTCTCCCATTGATTATTGAACTCGAGTTTAAAAAAACCATTTCTCTTTCGTTAGATTCCGGGACTTCTGTTTTTCTATACAAATGACTGGTGTCAAAGTAACCGCCGGCCTGATCAATCAGACGAGTGATGAAAATCGTAGTTCTTAAATCATTGTCAATTCCGGGTTTTGGCTCTGAACCCCAGAATTGAGTCTGGACAGGATAAATCCTGCTGTCGAATTCTAAAGCCAATTCGTCTAATTTCGGCAAAAATAAGTTTTTTTCCAACTCAGAAATGCCGATCCAGTAATCATCAGAAACATACCAATAAGCTTTATCGGAAATTTTCCTCAAAGTAGCGCTGATTTGGCTTCTTTGAAGATACTCATATTCCGGATTAACATTGAATAAAACAGTCTGGCCGAAAGAATCGGCGGAAGCGCTATTAGAAAGTAGAAAGTAGAAAGTAGAAAGTAGAATAAAGAGTAGAATAAAGAAAAGAAAAAAAGGAGAAGTTTTTTTCATTATCTAAGAGAATTTATAAAATCCTGGGCTTCCTTGGCAAAAGAAGGATCAATTATGGCTGCGGCTTGAGCTTCTTTAATAGCTTTATCTCTCTCCCCTATTTCCCGATAAGCCACCGCCAAAGAGGCGTGATACTGGGGATCTTTAGGATTAATTTTTATCAAAGCCTCGTAAACTTCGGCAACTTTATGGAAATCCTTTAAGTTGAAGTAAATATCCAGCATCCTCAAGGCGTCAGTTTCAGTTGATTTATAATTATATTCTGATTTTTCTATAATCTCGGCGCCCTTTCGAAGCTGACCGGCCTGGGCGGTGGTAATTCCTAAATACCAATGGGAAAGCCCGACTTCCGGATTCAACTCAACTACTTTTTCAAACCACTCTATCGCTTTTTGGTAGTCTTTTTTATTGAGATAAGCCTGGGCGATTTCGTAATAAGTTCTTACAAAGGTCGGAGAAACTTCAAAAGCTTTGAGGCTGTACTCTAAAGCAGTATCATTGTGAGGCGATTCCGGATCGCTTTTGCCAAGGATAATGTAAAGACGGCTTAAATACAGATAAGGAAGATAATCCTCTGGCGATTCTTCGGCGTTCTTTTTGATGTTTTCAATAGCCGTGAAAAGACGATCCTGATTCTTTTTATCTATTGCTGAAGCGGCGTTGGTCCTTTCAAGAATATACTGGCCGTAACGGTGGCGTATTTCGTACTTCCCGAAAGTGTTATAGCTCATTGCTTTATTGAATTTTTCAAAAGCCAAATCATTATCCCCCGCCCAGGAAGCGATAATGCCTCTAGTGGTGGCATAGTTTGCCCGAGCCGGTCGGATTTCGAAAAAATAAATCGAAAACCCGACTAAAACCGCTAAAATCAGGCCAATGACATTCGCCTCCAAAAACATTCTGGTCTTTAAATTTTCGGGCGTCGGCCCCGCTGAGCGGGGCGCCGGTTTAAGATTACGGGCTGTTAAAAAATTAATAAATCCGATGACTAGGAAAAACATGATGTAATTGGCTGAAGTGTCAAAAATGAAGGCGTTATGGATTGCGTAAGCGACTAAGGCGGAGATCAGGCCGATTTTAAAAACTTTGTTTTCAGCGGTGTCATTTAGTTTTCTAACGACCTGAAAAGCCAGGATAAAAATTAAAATATAGGCGATAAAACCAATTATCCCCATGGTAAAAAGAATTTCCAAAAACTGGTTATGGGCCCGGTCAAAAAGAGTTTCCGAACCAAGTCCCCGGAAAAACTTGGGATTAAAATGTTTTGAAAAAGGGACGTTGAACATTTCCGGCCCCCAGCCAAAAACCATTGTTTTTAAAGAATCATTCCAGCCGTCAAAGCCGGCTTGCCAGGCCCAGAAACGGGTTTGGACAGTAAAAGACTTGGGCGAAATATCGGCGTAACGGGACAAATAGTGGCTTTCTTTTACAAATTCGGTATTCCGCAAAGAATATAAAATTCCAGCAGTAGTAATTACCAATACTAAGAAATAAATGGTGTATTTTTTGATTTTCGCTGAGCCAAAATCAAATGAATAAAACAAACCGAAAACAATAATTCCGGTTATCACTCCCAAAACTGATCCCCTGACTCCAGTCATTAAAACCGCCAAAACGCCGATAAGAAAAACAAACCCGTAAAAATATTTTTCGTTCTTTGAGTTGGCCGGCCGGAAATAAAGCATCAAAGCTAAAAAAGCGTTGACGATCATATAGCCGGCAAACAGGGCCGGATTGCCGATGGTCCCGAAAATTTTATTCCGGCCGCCGGAGCCGATTACCCACTTCAAATCGGTTTTCTGCAAAAATCCGTAAAAAGCCGAGAGCAAGCTGGCTACCAGAGAAAGTTTGATAAAGGTCAGCCAATCTTCTTTTTTTCTTAAAACTGCGGTAGCCATCACAAAAAACAGCCAAAAGTGGAAAAAACTAAACCAGCCACCCATCCGTTCAAGAGTCCCGAAAAAGCTTTGATAAAAATTGACGCTGGTAAAAGTGGTTAAACCGAAAGCCAGAGTAAAAAGAGTAACCGCCCAAAATAAAGGGGTCCGGGGCGGAAGATAAGCCTTTCCTTTTTGAATCAGCAAAATAACATAAAAAACGGCTAAAATTTCAACTAAAGAACGAAAAACAAGCACCTTCCCGAAATGGAAAGGAGACATAAACTCGCTGAATATCACCAAAGGAATCAAAGCTGAAAGATAGATTCCGTATTTTATGATATTTTCCAGATTGACTTTAGGCATGGCTTTATGATATTTAAAGTTTAGTTATGAAGCGACTTTTTCTTTTCTTAGGTGATGTTTTAATCCTTTATCTTTCTCTTTATTTAACCTTGTTTTTCCGATACGGAAGTAATTTCAGTTCTCAAATTTCCATCCATCTTCTCCCCTTCTCTCTGCTTTTCATCTTCTGGATTATTGTTTTTTACATTGCCGGGCTTTATGAACTTAATTTATCAAAAAATCTGCCCGACTTCTATTCTTCCCTATTCAAATCAATTGCTATTTCTATAGCTTTATCCGTAATTTTTTTCTACCTGATCACTATTGAAATAGTCCAAATCGCTCCTAGAAGAAATCTTTTGATATATCTTGCCGTCTTCACCGGTCTTATCTCTCTATGGCGCTACCTTTACAACCGGCTCTTGGAAAAAACCTTTAAAAATAATACCATCATCGTCGGTTTTGATCAAATTTCTTTTGAGTTCGCCAAGTTTTTAAACCGCAATCCCCAGTACGGCTACAATTTAAGGTACGCCTTTGATATTTCCGAACAGGCCGCCTTTTCTTTCCGGGACATTGATTTCAGACAACTTCGGGGGACGAGAGATATGGAAAGAATCTTGAACGACGAACATATCAATACCATAATTTTGAGTCCGGAGGCTTACCGCCTCCCCAACATTATAGATTTTTTCTACAAAGCCAGCAAAAAAGGAATCCAGTTTGTGAATCTAGCCACGGCTTATGAAAGAATTCTCAAAAAAGTGCCTCTGGAAGCGATCAGCCAGCTCTGGTTTTTGGAAAAAGTTTCCCGGGCGGAAAAAAGATTTTATGAATTCGTGAAACGGTTGATTGATATAGTTTTATCTTTAATCGGCTTGGCCGCTTTAATCGTAATTTTTCCATTTGCCGGTTCGGCAATAAAACTTACATCGCCTGGACCCCTATTTTACAGGCAAAAAAGAATCGGAAAAGGCGGAAAAATTTTTGAAGTCATAAAATTCAGAACAATGATGGATGAAGCCGAAAAAAACGGAGCGGTCTGGGCCACAAAAGATGATCATAGAGTCACTAAGTTCGGCCGGTTTTTAAGAAAAACAAGACTGGACGAATTGCCTCAAGTTTTAAACATTCTAAAAGGAGAAATGTCTGTTGTCGGTCCACGCGCTGAACGGCCAGAATTCGTCGAAAAATTTAAAAAGGAAATACCATTTTATGAAGAAAGGCTTCTGGTTCGTCCAGGCCTTTCAGGCTGGGCCCAGATTAATTACGGCAAAGACTTGAATCAATCTGATACTAAAGAAAAACTCCAGTACGATTTGTATTATATTAAAAACAGATCTCTCACTATTGACTTAGCAGTAATTCTTAAAACGATTAAAACTGTTTTATCGGCAACAGGCTGGTAAGTCCTCGGAGGGGGCTTCGCCCCCTTCCGACACTCGCTCCGCTCGTTGCCTCCCCCGATTTCGCCTGTTGTCGGTGCAGCGGCTCCTCCAACGGCGAAATCTAAGAAACTTATCAACAATTTCTTATTTACTTCTTTTTTGGTTTTTCTAAAATTAAATCAGCACTTCTAACTTCGCGTTCATTTTGGAAAGGAAAGTTGAAAAGAATGGAAAGAATGGACAAAAATTCTGAAATCGCCGCGAAGCCGTCAGCACCCACCAAAGGAATTCCGTCACTCCCACAAAAAACGAAGCCAAGAAGAATTCACCATCACTACGAGATGGAAGAAACGCCAGAAGCTTCTTCCCCTAGTCGCGGCAGTATCAGCCGCGATCCAAGAATGGAGTGACTGATTCCGAACAAAAAACGGGACCCTAACCAAGTCCCGTATTCTTTTTTGTTTATTCTTCAAAAGTTTCGTCAATCATCTGGCAAATTAAAAGAGTTTACAATTTCTTCTCCCGCTGATTTAATGCTCTGAATTTGAGACCGGTTCAACAAACCGATTTTCGTTTCTATTGATTTTTTGATTAAGTCAATAATATCCATAAATTGAAAAATTCTTATTTTTATGCTTCTATAAAGGTCGGCTCATCATAATACCTAACAGTTTAAAAAACAAGTTATCCAGCTAATTTAAAATGCTTTCAAAAACAAAAAAAAGAGTTAATGATTTTTTGACCCAGCTTCAAGAATCTACCGGCATCGATATGCATTATATCGCCCGAGGCGGCGGCTGGTCTCTGTTTAGTTTTGTAATAAACTCTTCCCTTTCCTTAATCACGGCTGTTCTTTTTGCCAATCTTCTTCCAAAAGAAACATACGGAACTTATAAGTATCTTCTTGCGATTGTAGGTTCAATTGGATTTTTGACTTTAACCGGAATGAATACGGCTGTTGTACAGGCTGTCTCCCGTGGTCAAGAAGGAGCGCTTCAATTTTCAGTAAAACTTCAGCTGAAATGGAACCTGCTTCTTACTATTGCGGCGGTGGGAATCGGTTTATATTATCTTATAAAAGGAAATTTAATTTTCGCCTATTCCATTTTTATTTTATCTGTTTTCTCCCCTCTTAACGCCACTCTAAATACTTACGGGGCATTTCTAGCCGGCAAAAAAGAATTCAGAAAAATTAATCTTTACGGTATCGCGGCCACTGTTTTTTTTGTCGGCCTAATGGCTGTTGTTTTAATTTTAACTGAAAATATAATCGCGTTAATAACGACCTACTCATTGGCTACATTATTGCCAAAATTAATTTTCTACAGAAAGACCCTTAAAATTTTTCGGCCAAAAAAGATCCCCGAAGAAGAAAAGAAAAAACTTATTTCATACAGCGGCCATCTATCTTTAGTAAATGTTTTTTCCATCATATCCCAATATATAGATAAAATCGCCGTCTTTCAATTTTTAGGTCCCGTCCAGTTAGCAGTATACTCGTTTGCATTAGTAATGCCTGACAGAATCAAAGGTTTTTTAAAAAACGCAAGTGCAATTCTTATCTCTAAACTAGTCGAAAAAGAAATAAAGGAAATAAGAAAAGTGTTTTATAAGAGAGTTCTGCAGGGATTAGCTGTTGGAGCGACAATCAGTTTAGTTTATATACTTTTCGCTCCGATTATTTTTGGATTATTTTTCCCTAAGTATTTAGAATCTATAATTTACTCCCAAGTTTTATCTCTTTCTTTAGTTACTTTAATTCCGGCAATTTATATGGGCAGCGTATTCAGAAGCCATAAAATGATCAGAATAATTTATCTAAGCAGTGCCGTTCCTCATATTGCCAGAATTATTTTATTTCTGACTTTGGGAAAAATCTGGGGAGTCTGGGGAATAATCTGGGCGGCTCTTTTAATCTCTGTTGTCGGCCCTTTCTATAATTTTCTGCTTTGGGGAATAGAAATGAGAAAACTTGAAAAATCCGGTTAATTCTATACTTATTGCAGCAACTTTCGCTTTAAAAATTTAAAAGTTTCGAGTTCTCTATAATCAACAAAAATTAAATGCCTTGGTTTAGTAGTCTTATGGGTACCCCGGCGATGAAAGCCCATTGTATTTGCTATGACTAAGGTATTGGCTTTACCAGTAAACGGAATAACCTTCATCCCCTGTCTTTCAAGAGCTTCTCTCTCTACTTCCATCGGCTCTTCTCCCTGGCGATTTCTAGACCACCGCCCAAAAGCTATACTCATTTTATATTCCATCCATAATCTTTTTAGGGTTAATTTTTGAGAGCCTCTGGCGTATTCAAAAGCGGCATTGCTATCGTCTATATCATTTAAATAATAAAGGCATTTAACCGTCGGATAGCTGACATCGAAATGAACCTGATCCTGAGTATCAACGGCCCGCTTCCCGATATCTTCCTTATGGTAAAAAGTTTCTTCAAAGGAAACTTTTGGTTTAACTAAAATATCTTTGCCTAAAACAGCAGAAACAATTTCATTGATGAAACTGTTGCTGGCTAAGTGTTTATCAAGAATAAAATTTGAATCCTTCTTATCATCCCTGACTAAAGCTGCTCGAGCCATATAGGGCGACCGTTCGTTCATAATTTCTTTCTTTGCTTTATCACACTCATTTTTAATTTGTAAAAAAACCTCTTCCGGAAAAAAATTTGGAATAACGGCAATACCGTCAGCCATAATCTTTTCATAGATCGCTTTGCCTTGTTTGTCTTGAAGAAATTTTTTCCCCCGTAATCCATAAAAAGTATTAAAAACCAGAACTCTTAAGATATGGTAGCCTAAAAGATTGGAAATGAATCCTCCCGCAAATCTGGGCGGGTAAGTATATAGTTTTTTAACCAGCGATTTAATAAATCCAATCATTTTTTCAATCTATCACTGCTTGCTTTTATAAGCAATTAACAATGAAATCTCTTTGGGAAAATAATTTATTAAGCCGCTATAAACTTTATTTTCCTGAGATAGAATAAACTTATGGCTGAATTTTGATTCTGGGAGTAATTTGTTAATTTTAGTTTGCACCCAAACCGGCATCACAGATAAAAATCTTTTGATAAACCGCTTATTTAATTTTGCCAAATAATAATTTTCGATCTTGGTAAAACCGGCCTTGTTAAAAAAATCATTCCAATCTTTCAAGCGATATTCTTTTTCTCCATTCATTCTTCTGGTAAATCTTTTATCTAAAGAAAAATCATATAACTTTTTGTCATTTTCGCTGTATTCCGTATCCAGTAATTCATTCAAGTCTTTTTCGGTAAAATAATCTGGACGGGCTTTATCAAAACAAAAAATAAAACCGTCTTTTTTCAAGATTCTGAAGCATTCCTTAAGGGTTACAGCGAGATTATTTGAATGATGCAAAGAAAAGAAATCAAAAACAAAATCAACGGATTCATCAGGCAATTCCATATTGTCAAAACTGCCGATTACCCCTATGACTTTTTCTGATTTGCCGTTTAAAACATAGTCAGCAATTTTAGGCGCTAAGAGCTTTACTATCGGCTCACAAACTTCAACTGCATACATTTTTTCGATTGGTTTTCTTTTAGCTAAAACTGAACTAAAGGTCGCTGGACCAGCCCCAACTTCTAAACCAATCCCTTTTATTTTATTTTTTAAAAAATTATTTTCGACAAAATCAATTAGATTTTCCAAATCTTTTATTTCAATATTCGGCGCTACTTTATCAAAAGTAATTTGTCGAATAATCGTAAGGGGTTCTTCATTTTTTAGGTCTAAAGCAAATTGAGTCCGATAATGCTCCTCGGTTTCCTTTTTTAATTCATCATTGATAGACCACTGAAGGATATTAAACATAATTTTTGCTTATTATTATCGTCCCATGTGAATCAGGAATGGGAATTCCTGAAAGTTTATTTTCGGTTAGAAACTCATCAACTGCCTTCTTAACTCCTTCCCAGTGATCATTGTTGTAATCATGAACAAAAATATAGCCTCCCTTGCTTAATTTTGGATAAAAACTCTTTAATCCTTCCAGTATCGGTTCATATAAATCAACATCAATTCTAACGAAAGAAAAATTGGTATCCGGGACTGAATCTTTATTGAACTTTCCCACGTGCAATTGGCACACTTCTGGATATTTCATTTTTAAAAGAATGTCTTCTGGTGAAACTTCGGCAAATTTAAAGTTTCTCTCTATGTTCTGGGCTAAGTTTTTATTTACATCATGTTCAACGTGTTCTTTAATAAATCCTCCAAAAGTATCAAATAAATGAAGTTTTCTATCTGGGAATGCTTGATTTATTTTTTCAGCAAAATCGCCTCTATAGACTCCCAGTTCAGCCACATCTCCGTCAATTTTTTTTCTCTTTATTTCATCAACGCATAATTCAAAAGTGGCGAGAAGAATATAATCAGAATAAAAATTAGAGATTCTTGTTTGGAAATTAAGCGGCCGACTCATATTCACTAATGTCCTTGTGATGATAGCATTATTTTCCCAAAACCACCTTACTATCAAACGATATAAAAATCTTTTAACTTTATCTTTTATTCTCTTCATTCTTGATTTTTTAATCTTCCAAAATTTGAAAAATTTTTAATCTTATTCCAAATCAGTCGCAAAACGAATTTATATTTCTTCTTATAAATATATAGGAGCAAGACTTGCCAGCGGTTGTATTTATCAGGAAACTTTCGTAAGTACTTGGGCAAAACTTGAATTTTTTCTTGGTCAATTTTAACCGAGGTCCATAAAAGCTTATTGCGACCCTCTTTAAGAACGAGTGTTCCATCATAAAGCTGAAAAATCTGCATTTGAGCCGACATATCTTTATGAATACAATATGGTTTATCGCAATCAATCTTGAAAAGTGGTAAAAATTCGTTTTTTACAAAAAAAGCATTTAAGTAAGTAGTGGCAACTAATCTATAGCCTTTCTTTATAGCAAGATTGTAAAGTGCTAATAATGAATTACCGTGATTGATATCTTTATTCTTTTCTTGAATAAACTCAATATCAAGCGGAATTGAAGGATTAAATTCGATTACAACAACTTTCGGTTCATAAGTTTTAAGAGAATACCAAAGGTGGTAATCATTGCCATCAACGTCAATAGAAAGTAAATCAAAATCTCTTAGTATATTTGTATTTTTTAAAATACTATCTAAACTATTTTCCCCTTCAAAATCAATGAATTTATTCAAACAGTCAACTTTATCTTTCTCTTTATAATTTTCCGACAATTTTTTAAATCTTTTTGGGTCGGCTTCAATTAAAACAGCACTCCATCCATAATTAACAATTAAATTTCTGGTATTACTTAAATGTTCACCATCGTAAGCACCAAACTCCACGCACCATTTATCTCCTTTAATAATTTCAAATATTTTTTCTAAAATACCGTCCTCGCCGTATTGAGAGAAGATTTTTTTTGCGTGAGTGTTAAGCCAATCGTTTTGAATCGTATCCATATCTTTACTTCCCTCTTATTCTGTCTCTGATTTTTCTCACCTAATTATTCTACCTGATCCGGCACGATAATCAAATCTGCCTTGATATTTTCCTTATAACTATGTCTTTTAAAAATCTATAAAATGAGCTATGATAGTGCGTGCGATGCTTTCAGCAAAAGAAATCAAACGCCTAATTCTAAAAAAGAAAGGGATTATTACGGCTTCAAGCGCCCGGGTTTTTCGCCAGTCGTATTTCGGCAATGACATCATCGCGCCAAATAGCGACCCGACTCCGGATAAAACCGACTGGCGCGGATACGCGCCGGTCGAACTCTGGATTATGTCTATAGTCGAAGCTGATAATCAAGTCCGGATGCCCGGCGAAGGAATAACAAAGGTATTAATCGACAGTGAGAAAATTCCCTTAACGCAAATCAAAGACCTTTTAGGCGAATTTGTTTTCGGTTCATATATAAACCATTGGCCGCTTACGAAAATTCTTGATATCGGCGGCCGAACTACAAGGACAAGTTTCGGCACAAAAGAAATTCCGCCGATCCCGGCACATGTTCACGGCGGAAAAATTTCAAAAGGAAAAGTCCTTAAGCCCGGAAAATCAGAAGCCTACTTTTTCCCGCCAACTAATTTAGAGCCTTATAACAAAAAAATTTCTGCCAAGACAAGAATCGGATTAAAACCAAAGGTAAAAAAAGAAGATATCCGAAAAAAACTTAAAGAATTCGGCAAGAATGATTTAATGTACACATTGCTTAACGAATTTAAAATAAGACCGATGACCGGCTGGACCGTTCCCCAAGGAATCATCCACGCTCCGGGCCCCTACCTTACCTTTGAAATCCAGCTTCCTCAAGATGACTATAACTTGGCTTCGTGGAGACTAGGAGAACGTCTTGAAGAACAGGAAAGAAACCGCCGTTATGGGGAACTCGTCTTAAGGGGTCTAAAAAATGAAGGCGTCTTTGTGGAGTTGCTTCTTGACTGGCCCGCAAATACGGATAAAGATTTTGAGAAAAAATATTTCCGCGAACCGAAAGTAATCGAGTCGGGTTCATGGGGCAGAAGATTGCAGATATTCTTTGACCAGTTTTACGGCGAGGGATGGGAACTGTTTCCCGGACAAACCAAAACTTTACCGGTGAAAAACGTGCCCGTTGCCGGAGTTGTCTGGAGTGGCCAAGCGGCCATTAACGACAGCCGCCTCGAGCAAGGCGGCCAAAATGAATTTCTCGCCATTCCAGATACAAAAATCACCGTAACTAACCCGGGTATCCTACCTCTTTTCATTTACACCGTCGAACCGATTAAAAACCAGACTTCCTGATCCATCATTCTGCTCTCTGTATTGAATTTGACTATAATTTAAATCTGATTTAAAATTTTATCTCGCAATGAAATCAAAGAGATATAAATCAATACTCTTAGACGTAGACGGAACCATTGTCCCAATTGGGCCCCATACCGTTCCCTCCAAAAAGGTAGTGCGTTATTTAAATAAGGCAAAAAGTAAAGTGATCGTTTCGCTTGTTTCGGGACGTCCCGTCAGCTGGCTCACTGATATTTTCCGACTGTTGAACATAACAAATCCCTGCATAGTCAACGGTGGCAGCCAGATTATTGATCCGAAAACTCAAAAGGTCCTCTGGGAAAAAAAGATTGACAAAAAATCTTTGGCTAAGATCCTAAAAATCATCCAAAACAACAAATTATCTTTTCTTGTGAATGACGGCGGGGTGGAATACAGAAATCCGAAAATTCTTAAATTCAGCCGGCCGATTGCAATTCAGGTATCATATTTAAACTCCGGAAAAATCTCCAAGTATTTAGAAAAATTTAATAAAATTCCAAATATAACGGCACACTCTTTCCCCTCATGGGGAAAGAACAAAGTTGACATCTATATTACTCACGAAAAAGCCACCAAGCGCTCCGCGGTAGAAAAACTAGCGGCACTCTTAAAAATAGATATTTCCGACATGATTGCTGTTGGGGATGGGGAGAACGATGTCCCGCTCCTCATCGGGTGCGGCCTAAAAATTGCGATGGGAAATGCCGCAGAAAAACTTAAAAAAATAGCGGATTACGTCGCCCCATCTATCGATAATCACGGCGTGGCTCATATAATAGAAAAATTCATCCTGCATCCGAACTAAAACACGATATGCCTATCGCCTAATAGTTATTCAGATTCGTCAAACACAAAACGCACAGCTTCTCTAATCATATTTTCAACACTGCTCTGCGGTATTCGTATAAGGCAGGACTCGGCAATGTTTTTATAATAATCATCGATGCGGCCGGCGCTTCTTAAAAAACTGGCCCGGATCGCCGGATCCGACCAATTCTTCATGTCCGAATAGTCGTCAGGCAACATAAATTCCGAGCGGCGCTTGGCTTCTTCAAGATCGGGTGATTCAAGAACTATGAATTTAAGAGAAAACCCGAAACGCCGTGAAAGCTCTTTTATATACTCGTACGTTTCTACAAAATCGTGATCCATAACGACAACCGGAATTCCTCCGGAATCCAATACTGCGGGCGCCATAACCTTGCACATGGCCCGGGCAACCCAGTGCCGATAACCAAGGCTCTCGGCTGAATCCGGCTTACCAGTATTCTCGCCGAAAATCTTCATTCTGATTTCATCCATATCAACCAGCGCCGGCTTTAGGCCTTTTAAACGAAGCGCCTCAATAATACCTTTTGCAACCGTTGTTTTGCCCGCGCGTTTTGCACCGTCTATATGAATCTGCAGTCGCTGTTTCATTTTATAGTTTATAGCCTGCTTCCTTGCCATCGTTATAAAACATTTTAACCGTCTCCAAAGATAATTCCTTTAAATCCATGCCTTTAAATTTTTCGTATTTGGCTATCAGTTCAGAAGTACAGGTAATTATATCTGCTCCGGCTTCTTCGGCCTGATAAATATTTAAAACTTCGCGGGGCGATGCCCAAAGTATTTGAGCCAGCCCGCCGATTAAACTTTTAGATTTTGAAACATATTCACCGGGTTCTCTCCCTGTATCAGCAATCCTTCCGGCAAAAATTGATATTATGCTTTTAGAGTTAATCACGGGTTTTAAATTTTCAACTTGGTCTAATTCCGTAACTGCCGTAATATTTAATTTTAAATCAGAGAGTTTCTTTATTAATCCAACAGAGTACTCCCCTTTTGTGTTTGTAATCGGTACCTTCACATACACGTTTTCACCCCAGCCTGAAATTAATCTAGCTTGTCTTTCCATTTGATCAAAGTCATCAGCAAAAACCTCAAATGACACCGGCTTATCTCTAACTTCGGCAAGAACTTCTTTACAGAACTTTTCATAATCAACGACTCCGGCCTTCCTCATCAGAGTCGGATTTGTCGTAAAACCCTGTACTTTATCCTTATATTCCCTTATGGCATTTAAATCGCTTGAGTCCAGAAATATTTTAATCATATTAGTAAATATTCTATTAAACCTTCCGGGCGCCTAAAATCAAATCACACACTTCCCGCAAGGCATGATCGCCGCCTTGGCGCTTGGTTGCATAATCAGCAATTTTCAGACATTCGGAGGCGCCATCTTTAACCGTAAAAGCAACGCCGGCATATTTTAGACAATCCAAATCATTCAAGTCATCGCCCATATAAGCGACTTCTTCTATGTTCATTCTTTCCCGTTTAATAAGGCTCTTAAATGAAGATAACTTATCATCCGGACTGTAAAGCATCTCTATTTTCAGCTTTTCACATCTTTTAGCGACGACGGGGCTTGATTCCATGGAAATAACCACAAATTTTATACCTTCTTTTTTGAGTAGATTCATGCCTAAACTGTCACGGCGGCTGCAAACAACCGTTTCGATTCCATCCTGATTCAAATAAACTTTAGCGTCGGTAAAAACCCCGTCAAAGTCCAAAGCAAATAGTTTTATTTTCTTAAGTTTACGATTTAAATCCGCACTTATTTTTTTCATAGGTTTATGCCTTTATTTTATCTTAAGTTGAATATCTTAATCATAGAAATCTAATTTTAACAAAATTCCCGGTTTTGTAAATATTCGCCAATTCTGATATTGTTTGTTAAATGACCATTTTAAAAATATTTGACTATCTAACCATCGCCAGTTTAGCTTTTTTAAGTTACGGGGTTTTATCGCAATGGCATTATATTTTTAAAAGCAAGTCGATTCGCGATATTGTTGTCCAAGATGTTTTAATCAGGTGGATTGCCACTTTAGTTTTGTTAATCAAAATAGTATTTGTTGGCGACCTTTATTTAATAATCGGACAGTCAATTTTTTCATTAGCTATTTCGACATACGCATTAACTTTATTATATATAAAGTCAAGGTATAAACAATGAAAATTGTAGCTGTAATTCCGGCTCGGGGCGGGTCAAAAAGAATTCCCCGGAAAAATATAAAAAACTTCTGCGGCAAGCCGTTAATTGCCTGGACGATTTTAGGGGCGCTTAAAAGTAAATACCTGGATCGGGTGATTGTTTCAACCGACGATGAAGAAATTGCCAAAATCGCCAAAAAATACGGCGCCGAAGCGCCGTTTTTGCGGCCGGCAGAACTGGCAATCCCGACTATCGGCCTTGAACCAGTGCTTAAACACTCTTATGAATGGCTTTTAGAAAACGAGAATTATAAAGCTGACGCGCTGGCGCTTTTGCTGCCGACAGCCCCCTTAAGACAAACACGTCATATTGACGATGCAATTGAAATTTTTAAAAAGAAAAAATCTGATTCAGTGGTGGCAATCAATGAAACGCCGGCCAGCCACTCGCCTTATTGGACTTTGGTTATAAATAAAAAAGGCAAAGTAACTTTATGGAACGGCTCTGGTTTAGAAAACAGAATAACCCGCAGTCAGGATTTTCCCCAAAAGTGCTATTCCTGGAACGATTTGGCATATGTTTTTAAGCCAAAAAACTTGTTTAAAAAAGTGCCTAATCTTTATGGCGACAATGTGGAACCATATATAATCCCTGATCCTTCCAGATACGAAGCTGATATAAATACTCCGGACGACTGGGAAGCCGCCGAAATAAAATTCAAAATACTCCAGAGAAAAAACTTTCTTAAAAACCGCTAACTGACCAGCCGCCGTCAACTGTAATATCCGACCCCGTCACATAACTTGAAGCGCCTGATGCCAAAAAAACTGCGGCGCCGACAAGCTCTTTTGGTTCGCCGTATCTTTTAATCATGGCCCGTTCAAGCCTCGCAGCGCGAGCTTCAGGATCAGCATAACTTTTTGCAGTCATGGCTGTATGCATATAGCCGGGGCTAATGCTGTTTACCCTGATTCCATACTTTGCCCAATCTTTAGCCAAAGCCCTCGTCAAAGAAGCTAAGCCGCCTTTAGCCGCAACGTAAGCCGGATTATTAGAATATCCAAATTTACTGCTTATGCTTGCTATATTGATAATGCTGCCCTCTTTCTTTGATTTTATCATTTCTCTGGCAACCAGCTGGCTTAGTTGAAAATGAGCAGTTAAGTTGACGGCTATTGTTTTTTCCCATTGATCTATCGGATATTCTTCAGATGGGTACCCCACTGTTATGCCGGCGTTATTGACTAAAGTATCAATTGTTCGGCCGGATTTTTTAATTTTTGAAATAATCCTTTCTAAATCTTCTTTTTTGCTGATATCGGCATTTATAAAAACTGCTTGGCTTTGCTTTTTAAAAAGTTCTGGTTCTTCCGGATTGATAATATCCACAAAGTAAACAAAAGCTCCGGCGGCAAGAAAGCCGTTAGCAATTGCTTGACCATTTCCTCTTGCCGCGCCGGTAACTATCGCCGTTTTACCTTCCAAAGAAAAAATGCCGTCTAAGAATTGGCTGTTTTTTTGCTTACTTTTTTTATTCATAACTTAAGAGTCTACCTCTTTTTGTTCTATTTATCAAATCTCCGGAAAAATACTCCAACTGCTTCCATGCGGATCCGAGGCAGAAGATTGTAGATGGTGTACATTCTCATATTTTAACAAAGGGGTGGTTCCAAGGTATTGAACCATAACATAATTTAGACATTTATTATATTTATTTTATAAAAAAACAATAAAATCACAAAACTACTTATCAACACTGATTTCAACAAAAATCCCTTGGCCAAACAAAGACGGCCAGAGACGGTTCAAAATCGGCATACCTTCATAAAGATGAATTTTGAAATTCTTATAACTCTGGTTTTTTAGCCACCAAGCCATATCGCGAACTGTCCAAAACCTTAAATGTTCTGATGGCCGCACCCGCCATTGAAGCGGAAATCGGCCAAAAAGTAACCTAAACCGATGCACAAAAAATCCGGTATTAGGTACGGAAAAAAACACTCCTTTTTTCGAATTTTTAAAAGCCCACTTTAAAATTTCTTCCGAATTAGACAAATGCTCAATTACCTCAAAAAGAAAAACATAATCCGCTTGGGGAAGTCTGTTTAACTCTTCAACTTTTGAAATATCTAAATTAAGTATCTCAATTCCCTTCTCTTTAGCTAAAGCCAAAACCTCTTTTGAAAAATCCACACCAATCATCCTGCCTAGCTTTTTTCTTTGATTAATATAAAAAAGAATTCCGCCGTCGCCGCAGCCGACATCAATCACTGAACTTCCCGATTCAATCGCCTTAACTACAAAATCAGCTCTCTTTTTTTGAAAGCTATTTAGCGGTTTCTGGGATGCTGACTTTCTTTCTTTCCAATAAAGAGTATAGTCCGGGTCGTTGTCTTTCAACGCCGGGTAAATAAATAATTCCTTAAGCCACTTTTTCAAAGTATAGAGCATTAAAAATCCTGGGTTTTTCGAAGCATCTTGATAATCGGAATTTCGGCTTCCAAAACGGTTTTTACGCCGGTGCCGGTTGCCGCGCTCATCGCTCTCACGGCTTTGACAAGTTCGACAAATTCCTGGGGCTCCAGACTGGCGGCTTGATCGCCGCCGAACATTTTTTTATCCAAAGTGATATGACGCTCAATCAGTCGGGCGCCGATGGTTGCCGCGGCAACAGAAGCAACAATCCCCTTCTCATGGCCGCTGTATCCTACTTGTACCGCTGGAAAAAATTTCCTGAATTTAATAATTGTTCTCAAATTCAGGTCCTTTTCTTCGGCCGGATAAGTAGAGACGGTATGAAGCAGGATTAAATTTCTGGTTCCCAAAATACTAAGCGCCTTTCTGACTTGTTCCATCGTACTCATACCGGTTGAAAGAATCACCGGCCTGCCGGTTTGCTTAACTTTTCTTAAAAGCCCGGCATTAGTCAACATCGCCGAAGCGATTTTATGGCAGGGCGGATCAAGTTTTTCGAGAAAATCAAGGCTTTCTTCATCCCATGGAGAAGCAAAACACAAAAGCCCTTTCTGATTCGCGTAAGAAAACAATTCTCTGTATTCGGCTTCATTAAATTCACGGGCGTATTTTAGATCTCCGTCGGTAGAATCTTGAAAATCGGATTTGATTAATCGTTCAACCGATTCTTTCGGAAGAGCCTCTCGTTTAATCGCATTTTCCAAAAGATCTCTGGGCACGGCCCGAGGTTTAGCCAATTCTTCAGCCGAATAAACCATCGGAATAGTTCTTTTTTGAAATTTGACGGCTTGGGCGCCGGCCTCAGACGCTATATCAATCAGTTTTTTTGCAATCTCCATACCGCCGTTATGGTTAACCCCGATTTCAGCTACAAAAAAAACCGGCTGTGTTCTAGAAACCGGAATTTTACCTAAATAAACATCAGGCGGTTCTGATGGAATTTTCTTAACAATCCTTACAAATTTAGTGACAGCTCGATTGACCAAATTCGTAAACATAATAGCATTATAATCTTATTGCTTAATTAAGCTGATGTCAATTGAGCCGATATCAAGTTAGCGATCCGTTCGCCCGCTTTCCCATCAAGCGAAAAAAGATGGTTTCTAACAATATTATCTCTCCCATCTTGATCAATGGCAGGATCAGTCAAATAATTATTGATCCATAAAATCAAGTCTTTTTTATTTTCAACCACTCTCGTCCCGCCCTGAATTATCAAGCTTCTTATATTATCTTCATTATGATATCTTTTTACACTAATTTCGTAATCCTTTTTCTCCCAGCCGTCAAAACTGACAATAATCTGGGGCTTGTTAAAAACTGCGGCATCCAAGCCAAGAGAAGTAGCGATATAAATTATTATGTCGGAGTAAAAAACAGAATTACGGAGGTGGCTTTCGTCATCCGGATTAATCTCTGTTACTCTCACATTGGTACCGAATTTTGTGCCCGGGTTTTCGATTATAAAATTTTCATCGGCCTCAAACTTTGAAAAATCAGCCGGGTGGGACGGATGGTTTCTGACTAAAAACTGAATATCATCTGGCAAAGCGCCATCTTTAATTGCATCTTTAAGAATTCGGCAGATTTGCCAATCTGTGTCTGAAAGAATTTTTCCGGCCGGGGCAAAAAGGATTAGCCTCTTTTTCGGGTTAACCCCGATTTTAGAAAAAAATTCTTCCCGGCTTAAAGTCGGGCCTTTAATAAAACTATCGAACTGAGGCAGACCGACGACAGAAATAATTTTTTCTGAAACACTGTGAAACCTCACTGCCTCTTCTTTGGCCAACTTACTGTTAACAATAGCTTTATTAGGAATGATTCTTAAAACTCCTTTGGTTGTGGTATTATCCCAGGAACGAACCATCCCTATGGTTTTTATGCCTGCTTTTTTTGCCTGTCTCAAAAAGAGCGCATCGTATTCGGAAAAAATATCAGTTGAAAAAAATAAATCAGGCTTATATTTCAAAAAATATCCTTTAAAAATTTCTTTTGGAGAAAATATAAAATCTAAAAATCTATACACTCCTCTTAGGGCGCTGACGTGGCTTAAAATCGAAGCAGAAGTATTAACCAAAAAGTAGTTCAAATAGCCAATAATATTTCGGTGTTCATATAATCTTGTTTTTCTTTGATCCTGGATATAAAAACTATTTTGAAGCAAAAAGGCCAGCCGATACCAAAATTTATTGTATGATGAACGAATTATTTTATCTAAATCTATACCTTCAATTTCAATATTGGCCCCGCTGTAATATTTATTAATAAAATCTTTTTTATACTCATGAGTAAAAATAACAATTTTAATATCTTTTTGATTTTTTAAAATCCTAAACGCATCCGTATTTAAGATATTCCGGGAAACAAATGGATGGAAACAGCTTAGAAAAATCGTTTTCATAAAATTTCTTTATAAACCTTTAAATATTCATCAACGGTTTTATTTAAATTATGGCTCTGGGCCCATTCTAAACTCGCTTGGCTCATTTGATAATATTTCTTTGAATTAATAATCTCTAAAATCGCTTCTGCTGTTTTTTCGATATTTTTTTGAGGAATTAAAATACCGTTATACCCGTTTTTAACTGCATCTCCAATACCATTGCCCAAAGTGCCAATCACTGGTAAACCAGCGGCGGCGGCTTCTAAAAAACCCAGGCCGAATCCCTCAAAATGATAATTATGATTGATCGATGTCAAAACAAACAATTTAGCGGTTTGATAAAGTTTTTTTAATTCCTCGTCCCCCATTTCTTCCAAAAATCCGATATCATTCCCAATATTATTATCTTTTACTAATTTTTTAAGATGCCCAAAATAACTTTTATCGCCCTGATTCCCAACTATTTTATATTTTAAATCCGGAATTTCTTTTTTTGCTAAAACAAAAGCCGGTATGGAAATATGATAGCCTTTTCGAAACTTCAAAGCTCCGACACTAAGAATAAATTTTTCATCAGTTTTAATATGGGGCCTGTAAAATTTTTCAAAGTTTATTCCTGGATTTATTACTTTTATATTTTCAAGTCTTATTTTCTTAATAATTTCGGATTTAGTGAAATTACTTATTGTAATTATTTGGTTGGCTTTTTTATAAGCCCATTTTAATAATAGAGAAGTTCTAAAATTGTATAATGGTTCAACCGCATAAGTGCCAACCCCGGTAATTATCAGCTTTTTACTTAGCCCCGTATTGGCTATAGCGCCAATTACGCCATAAGGATATCCATCTAAAGCATGGATTATATCACAATCTTTTAGTAATTTTTTAATTTTAAAAGCGGGAGTAAAAACTCTTATGCCTCTTCTAAGTATTGGCATGCCTTCAAGCCCGTCATCCTCTTCTTTTAAAATAACGATTTCGTGGCCACTTTTTTTTACGCCATAAATCAAATCAGAAGCGTATCGGCCCCAGCCGTTTTTAGAATTTAAATTATTAATTAGGTAAGCAATTTTCATTTCTTAATTAAATTTGAGCTAATTAAATAATCAAGCAAGGCTTCGGCTACCCACTGGTTACCGGTTTCATTCCAGTGGCCGTCGCAGGGCCAGGTAAAATCGCTTTTTTCACTGACGTATTTTTCTATAAAAACCGGCATCAAGTCAAAATAATCAAAAGTGGAATGGTCGGCTATCAACTTTAATCTTTTTGCTTCTTCTGTTCCCCCCATAAAATCATAAGCTCTGGCATCAGCCAAAGATGCCAATAAAAATTTCGAAGACGAATTTTTAACTATATTATTAAAAGAAGTTAAAAGTTTTTCCTCAGTTTCCCACGCTTGGTTTATTTTTTCAGGATCATCGCTTATTGGTGTATTTATAGTCTTTTTTTCAAGTTTTGATTTTAATTGCAAAATCTCTTTTCGCAACGTCGTCACCAAAACTGACTTTCTTAAATTTTTTTTGAAAAAAGCTTCGACTGTTTGAATAACTGACTTATATTCAACCAGGCTAATTTCCAAAACCGGCTGGCCATATTCATTAAATTGAATCATTTCCCGGAAATCATCTTCCAGATCATTTAAAGAATAGGCGGCAATAACTAAATCAGGCTTAAAATCCAAAGCATAGGCCTTCAAATAAAAAAGGCTCTTATAAGTCCCGTGGCTTGAAATACCAAAAGGCATAACTTCATAACTATATTGTTTATCCGTCTGATTATTTAACTTTTTTTCCAAAAGATAGGCAAAAGTTTTTTCAATCGGCACCTGCGAGGCTTCAATAAAAGAATCACCAATGACTGCTATCCTAAAAACACCTGCAGTTTTTTCAAGATTATATTCTTTAGAGTGAAATCCTAAACTATTTGTTTTAATAACATTCGAAAAACACTCGCTTCGGATGTAAATGGAACTATCTGGCTTAAAAGTCAAGAGGCCAGTTTTTTCATCAACCCTATAAATACTACTCGCCGGAAAACCTAAAAACCTCAAAAATACTTCAGAAAAAAAAATAGCGATTAGCAAACCAACCAGAACCAAACTAATCTTTTTGTATAACCCTGTCATTTTGCCATATATATCACAAAATCACTGTTTTCAAAAACACTTTCCAAGAATTTCTGATTATTTAACTGCCAGTCGGGATTTCTGTTTTTGTCCCAGATAAAGTAATCGGCTTTATAATCCTTAGTCCCCTCTTCAATCCCCTCTTCCAAAGAATTATTTTGTATTTCTGCGGCCCTAGTTAAAACTTTATTTATTTCTTCTTCAGGTAAACGAGTTTCATCTTTCAACTCCAAACCTAAAAGTTTTCGCCATTTATTTGCCTGAACCGCATCGCCGTATTTATCCACATATCTGACTCCCCAAATTGCTCTTTCATTTTCAACCGCAAAATCCCGATCAAACTCTTCAAAAAAATTATTGAGAATAAACCTTTCGCCTACCTCATTATCGGCCATTATGAATAAATTAGCGTAGCGGGAATAAAAAACATTATTTGACGTGTAAACTGGAATTAAACCTGAAATTTCTTCGTTGGCGTAAATAACCGAATCAGCCGGAGTATTTTCATTAAACCAGTCAAAAATTATTCTGTAGTTTTGGGCATAAATATCCTTATTGGAAACTCTTGTAATTCTTTGAGCATAGTCGTAAGCACCATTGACGCTAAGAATAACCATTAAAAAAGCGATGATAAATTTAAACCTGAAATTAACCTTGCTCCACAAATAGTAAAGTCCAAAAACCAAAAAGAATACCGCCGGCATCCGGTAATGGCCGAATTCAAACTTCTGGCCGGTCAAAATATTCTGATTGGTGATTAATAGAATCGAGACAATGCCAATAATAAAAAATAAGATCTCTTTATTTATTTTTATAAACTTAAAGCGGTATAAAATAATAAACAGAATTAGAATGAGAAATGACGGTAAAACGGTTTTAATCTCAGACGGAGAGCGGGAAAAAACCAATTGAACCCTGGTTAAAGTTTCCTGATACTCTGGAAGCTGATTAGTTAAAAAAGAAAGATAAAAATAAAAAGAGCCAATAATGAACCCGCCGGCTAAAATTTTAAAGAATTGTTTTGATAATAATCTTTCTCCAAAAAAATAAATCAAAGCGACTGCCGCGAAGAAAACCAAATAAAAAGTCCAATAAAACGGATAGAGATAAAATAACAAACCGAAGTTAAAAATATTTAATATCAGAAGTAGTCTTTTGGAAATACGATGATATAATGATATATAATCGTATTTATATTCTACTAATAACCAAAGAAAAATGAACTGTATCAACCAGAATAGAAAAACAAATTGCGGAATCACCGGCCGGGTGAATTTAAAAAGGTAAAGACCGAAAAACAAAAATACTGCAAAAAAATTAGCCCAAAATCTTGAAGGATAAATCAAATAAAAAACTGTATAAGTCAGGATAAAAGCCAGAGCCGGAAGAACGAAATTATATACAATCCTTCCTTGAATTACATCAAGATTAAATAACTTAAGCGGCTGGGCTAAAAGCCATTCCGGTAAAAATAACTGCTGGGGTAATTGATTTTTATATTCTGCTAAATAAGCATTGCCTAAAGTTGGATGACCGTCTAAAACGTCTTTAATTCTAGCCATATAAAAGAGTTCATCATCAATGATTTGACTAAGTATGCCTTCATATTGGCCGCCTAATGATATCTGAAAATAAAAAAACGGCAGAATCATCAAAAAACCTAAAATAAAAGCTATTAAAATAGCCGGCCAGTGATTCTTAATTCTTAAAATAATTTTTAATTTTACATTGTCATTTTTCATTTTTAACTTTTAATTTTATTGGCAGCCATATTGCTTCCCAGATATTTTCAAAAGACATTTTTGATTCCCCTTCTCTTCTTTCAGTAAAAGTAATCGGATGCTCAAAAATTTTATATCCAGCTTTAAAAATTTTATATTTAAATTCAACCAAAAAGGCGTAGCCCTCCGATTTTATTGAATCTAAATCAATGCTTCTCAAAATATTCTTGCGAAAACAGACAAAGCCCGTAGTCATATCGTTAACTGGAATTCCAAGAATCATTCTGACGTAAAAATTGGCGAATCGGCTTAAAAACCGGCGCGACCAAGTCCAGTTTTCAATTCTTCCCCCTTTAACATAGCGAGAGCCGACAATAACATCGAGATCAGAAAGTTTTTCAATCATTTTTGGAATTTCTTTCGGATCATGAGAAAAATCCGCATCCATCATCACAATTTTTTCACACTGCTTCAGGTTAGCCGCTTTCTTAAAGCCATCAATATAAGATTTGCCAAAACCTCGATCGGCTATTCTTTGATGACAAATTAATTGCGAAAATTCATTTTGCAATCCCCCGACGACCCCAGCCGTACCGTCTGGAGAATTGTCATCTACCACTAAAATTGAAATATCCGGAAGATTTTCAAAAATAGCACGAACCAAAGAAATAATGTTTTCTTTTTCATTATAAGTCGGAATAATAATTAAAGTCTGCATTTATGATTTATAAATTAAGAAACTTTCGATAACTAAAACATCCATTTCGCTTTTCCTGAATGTATTAATGGCTTCGGCTGGCGTATTAACTATCGGCTCTCCTTTAAGATTAAATGAGGTATTTAAAACCATTGGCACGCCGGTTCTTTGACGAAATCGGTCAATCAGATTCCAATAGCGGGGCGAAATCTCTTTAAAAACAAGCTGGGGCCGAGCCGTGCCGTCAACATGAGTAATAGCCGGAATAACGCTTTGTTTTTCTTTTTTTACCGGCACTACATAAAGCATGAATCTCGCCGGATAATGATTTTGGGCGTTGGGAATTTCAAAAAAATCTTCGGCGTATTCAGCTAAAACTGACGGCGCAAAAGGTCTATATGGTTCCCGAAACTTAATTTTAGTGTTAACTATATCTTTCATTTCGGCTCGCCTCGGATCAGCGATAATGGAACGGTTGCCCAAAGCTCTCGGCCCCCACTCAAAACGGCCCTGAAACCAACCGATAACTTTTCCTTTTTCCAAGTTTTCTGAAACAGAATTTATCAATTTTTCTTCATCATCAAAGTATTCAAAACTATCAATATTTTTATTCCTTAAAGTTTCTTTAATTTCGTCATTTGAATAACTTTTTCCGTAATAAGCATGTTCAAACACAAACTTTCTGTCATTCTTCAAGCCCATATGCCAAATTGCTAAAGCCGCCCCCAAAGCTCCGCCGCCGTCGCCGGCCGAAGGTTGGATGAAAATTTCTCTAAAAGGAGTCCCCTGAATAATTTTCCAATTTGCCACCGAATTTAAAGCCACGCCGCCTGCCAGGCATAATTTATCGCAACCGGTAATCTTATAAGCTTCTTTTGCAAGATTAATCACGCCTTCCTCTAAAACACTCTGAATTGAAGCGGCAATATCAGCATAATATTCCTGTTCTTTTGCCAACTGTTCAAATTTTTCATCTTCCGGCTTTAACCCGAAATAAGAAGGCCAACCAGTGGATCTGGTGAAAAATTTTGATTTGGGATCTCGGGGCCGGCCGAACAGCTCAATAAACTTTTTTGAAAATGTTTTTTTGTCTGATCGGTGAAATAAAAAATAATTAAGATTTAAAACAAATGATCCATCACCAAAAAAAGTAATCAGTTTTTTAATTTTATCATGGTAAATCGGTTTTCCATAAGGAGCCATGCCCATAACCTTATACTCGCCTTCGTTAACTTCAAAACCCAAAAAAGCCGTAAAAGCCGAATATAAAAGGCCAAGCGAATGCGGGAAATAGACTTTTTTTAAAACCTTAATCTTGTTACCTTCGCCTATGCCAATAGTTGTCGTAGCCCACTCACCCACTCCGTCAATCGTTAAAATAGCGGCCTTTTCATAAGGCGAACATAAAAAGGCGGAAGCGGCGTGGGAAAGGTGGTGCTCTGAAAATAAAATCTTATCCGGACTGATTCCTATTTCTTTTGAAATTATTTCCCTTATCCAAATTTTTGAAATGAATAAGTTTTTCATCCCGTGAATAAAAGCCAGAGGCGAATAAGGAAAGGTTGAAAGAAAAGTTTTGAAAATTCTTTCAAGTTTAAGGAACGGTTTCTCATAAAAAACCACATGATCTAACTCTTCAAGTTTTATACTCCCTTCTTTTAAAACAAATTCTATGGCGTTTTTAGGAAAATCAGAATCGTGTTTTTTTCTGGAAAAACGCTCTTCTTCGGCCATCGCTCGAGGAACACCGTTAATAAGCAAGGCTGCTGCTGAATCGTGATAATAAAAAGAGAGGCCCAGTATCTTACTCATTTATAAAATCTGGCATAGTAAATGAATTCTTTGATCTAACCAGCCAGTTAGAAAAGTCTGTTTTTGATGTTAATGGATTCGAAAATAATTTGAAGATAACGGCAAAAATCATAAAGATAGTGTAATAAAAAACAAACAAAAAAATACCGGAGATGATATTGCCGATAAAAAAGAGAGTTTTTTGGAGTCTATTCCAAAGGGCTTTAAACATAGAGTTTCAAAAAATAGTGTAAATAAGCGGGCCAAGCGGAGAGCTCTGGGCAAAAATTATAATCAAGAAAAAAACAACTAACAGCGCCACTATTGGGATCATCCACCACATCTTATTTATCCATAAAAAACCGAACAAACGGCCAATAATAGAAAATTTAAGTTTAATGGTTCGGATAGCAGATTGTATAAATCCCATCAAAACTAATCTATCATTTTATTAACTTTTTATCAAAGAGGTTTTACTCCCACACTCATCCCAAATACTCAAATTTAAGTAGTGGGGGCTTTCATGTATGAGTGTGGGGGTTTACCAAATCAAGACCGTTTTTAAAACCTAAAAGGCCGGTTAAAATAAATAACGGCTCAACCACAAAGCGCAATCCGGCTGAACTAACTGCACCGCTTAAAGCCGCAAAATAAAAAATCAGCAAAGCAAAAAATAAAATCAGTTCTTTATCTTGAGAATTTCTTCTAAAAAACGAGGATAAATAAAAAATCATCCCGGCAAAAATAACAAAAAGAGAGATTCTTTCAATCAAAATCAAACTAAATTCGTCTTGTTCTAGCCAGTACCTTATTCCATCCCGAACAAAGAATTTAAACCCTAAAATGCCTCTTGTGGCTAAAAGCCCAAGCGGCGACTCAAAAAAAACTTCTTTGGCTCTTTGTTTTAAAATATCAGAATGAAAATAAGTGAAATATTCATCGAAAGATACAATTTGAGTTTGCTCGTTCATTTTATTCTCTAAAAATTCTCGGGCTTGAGCAAAAGAAAGATCATGATTAAAAGAATAAACTGCCGGGGCATCGTAAAAATACAGCTGATATGGACCAATTGAGGATAATGAAAATTCTCCAAAAAGACGGTAATTTCTTATCATCCACGGCAAAAGAATCAAAAAGAAAATAAAAATTAGCCCGAAAGATTTGTAAAGAAATAACTTCTTATTTAAAAACCTTTGGTTGTAAAAAAATGAAATCAAAAATGGAATATAAATAAAAACTGCTATTGGCCTGATTAAAGCCAAAACCGGCAATAAAAACGAAACATATAAAAAGAACTTGTTTTGATTAGTTTTTAAAAACAAAACCCAGAACCAAACTGCAAGCATCAATGTAAAAAGAAAAAGCGGCTGGGTAAGAAACTGCAAAGAAACCTGCAAAGAAAAAGGCATAAAAAGAAAAATTGCGGCGGCCAGCTCCCCTATTCTTTTCTTACCCGATATTTCGGCTAGCAAAAATAAAATGTAAGCCGAAGCAACAACCAGAATTGACTGGACAACTAATGCGGCCAGATAATTCCCAAAAATGGCCTTATGTAAAAACAAAAAGAAAGGATATCCGGGAGTACGGAAAGAATTTGGTACGAATGGCTCATCGGCCTCCCAAGAGAAAATTTTATTTACCCTCATATTTTCGGCTAACTGGACATAGCCAAAAGAATCATCATCGTAAAAAAACTCCTGACTATCTAAAAAATTGAAAAACAGGAAAAGCCTCGCCAATAAACCGGCTAGAAGAATTAAATAAATTACTTTTCTGTTCTGATTCATTTTAACCTACAAAATCTAGAATTTTTTTTGCTCTATTCTCCCAAGTATGATTCTTAACTTTTTCAAAAGCTCTACTACTGATAGATCGGCCTAAATTTTCATTATTAAGAATATTTTTAATGCTTTCAGCTAATTGACTCGAATCGCCTGACTCAAAAAATACCGCACTATTTTCATCTAAAACTTCTCTAAGGGATGGCAAATCAGAAGCAATAATCGGCCGACCAGAAGCCATATACTCAAAAAGTTTTAAAGGCGAGGTATATAATTCGGATATTTTTTCTTCTTTTTTGTTAGGTAAAACTAAAGCGTCAGCGGCTTTCAAATAAAAAGGAATATCGCGGTAAGGCTTATGACCTAAAAATAAAATATTCTTTGCCTGATGTTCTTTAATTAAAACTTTAGAATCTTTTATATCTTTATCAGTTCCTCCTATAAAAACAAAAAGAAATTCTTTAAGGATTAAGGCTGCTTCAATTAAAGTGTCTACACCCTTCCATTTAAACAAATGGCCAGAGTACGCCACTATTTTTTTATCCAAGGGAAGATTTAGTTTTTTTCTAGCTTCAGTTTTTGATACATTGATATCGAAATCTTTTAAATCAACAGCATCAAAAGCAACCAAAATATTATTGGAATCAAAGCCGATTTTTTGAAATTCATTTTTAATGCCATTGGAAATAGCGATTATTTTTATTTTTCTGTTTTTAAACCTTTTATATAAAAAAATCCTCTTTTTTGAAAATTTATGGACTTCAAAAAATAAATTTTCCCTAAAAAAACTCAAAAGATAAAGAGGCAGTTCGTCGCGGGAATAAATTATATTGGCTTCATGACTCAAAGCATAAATCGCTAGAATAAAAGCTGAAATTAAATGTTTAATTTGAAAAGCAATCTGATCGAGACGACCAGGCAGATAAAAATCCAAAGAAAAAATCTTTTTAAACTCAAAATTTTCTTTTACACCGTAGTATCTAAAAAAGTTTTCTTTTATTTTGCTGATTCGATACGGAGCAACTAAACGAACTTTCATTCCGGCATCGCTAAAAACCTCACACATCTTAGAAATCTGTATCCCATAAGCTTTTTCAGTCGGCAGACGGTGATTGGCAAGGTATAGAATCTTCAACGTCAATTTCTCTAAATTATTTATTTGTGCTGACTAATCGACCGTCTTGATTAATTGATTTTTCTGCGGCCTCTAAAATTTCAACTACGGCAATCCCCTCTTTGACCCCCGTTTTTGGCTTTTCTTTTAATCTAATATTTCTAAAAAACGACCTAAGTTCTAAAGTAAGCGGCGCGCCTTGATCGTATGAAGGATGGATTATTTCAGGTTCTTTTCGCAATACCTCTGTTATATTTTTATTTTTCTTAAGCGCCGGGCCCATATTTTCATAAAGAGTGAGCTTCTGTTCTGCCGTATCATCAAAAATAATACTGCTTTTCTGCCCTATTATTGTGAGCCGTTTTCTTTTTTCAGGGAAAAGCCAGGAATTAAAAATGAAGCCCGCTGTTCCATTAGAAAAACTAAGTTTTATATAGACAGTATCGTGAAGTTTTGTATTTGACCGCAGGGACGAAACACCCCAGGCCTGAACAGAAATCGGCCTGCTATCTATAAGATCAAGCATCATGGCAATATCATGCGGCGCCCAGTCCCACATTGCCGATATATCGTTGCGATAAGGCCCGTTACTGGATCCCTCGCCGTATAGAAAACGAACAGGCCCAATTTTTTTGACCAGTTCTTTTACCTTTTTGTAAGCCGGATTATAAAGATGGATGTGTCCGACAAAAACCAAACTCCAGCTTTTTTGGGCGGCTGCCTCAAGCCGTTTTGCGTCAGCAAGATTCGTGGTCATTGGTTTTTCAATAAAAACCGGCAGGCCTTGCTTTATAAAAGGCAGAGCAACCCGGGCGTGGGTGGAGGCCGGAGTAGCGACAATGATCGCATCAATATCTTTCTTTAGAATGAGTTTCTGGTAATTATGAGTTTCAATATAAGCCAAAACTGCCTCTGGCAGTTTTTCAAGCGCTGCAATGATTTTTTGACCCCATAGCCCTTTTCCTATGACAGCGGTTCTGTATGATTTTTTCATAGTGCGGCAAAGATTATAAACTAAATAACGCCGGCCAGATAGTGCGGGTCGTTTCTGCACCACGATATAAATCGTGAGATGCCTTCTTGAAGAGAGGTTTGAGGCACAAAATTAAGATGTTCTTTCGCTTTTGAAATATCAGGACAGCGCCGCATCGGTTCGCCAGCCGGATAACTTTCGGGATAAGGAATTAAATTGTATGACGCGCCGTTGCCTTCCAGTGATACTACTAATTGAGCAAGATCCTTCATTGAAATTTCATTTGCGTCGTTGCCGATATTGTAGGCCTCGCCCGCTTGACCTTTTGCAAGAACTCTAAGAAAGCCATCGATAGCATCGGTAATATAACAAAATGTGCGCGTCTGGAGTCCATCGCCGTGCACGGGTATAGGTTTTCTATTTAAAACCATATAAGTGAACATAGGCAGTACCCGGCGATCATTATGAGACATACCCGGGCCAAACACATTAAATGGGCGCACGATTTTTGTCGGCAAGCCAAACTGTTCATTATAAATTATAGCCAGGGTCTCGCCTAATCGTTTTGATTCGTCATAACAAGCGCGGGGACCGACAGAAGAAACAAACCCGTGGTATGTTTCAGGCGTCGGAACTGCGGCTGGATCCGGATCGCCGTAAATTTCGCTGGAGCTGAAAAAAAGAAACCCTTCTAGATTTTTATTTTTTCGTCCAAGATCGAGCAGATTTTTCGCCCCGGAAACGGCGCTCTCAATAGTTTCGAGAGGATATTTCTTATAATAAACCGGCGAAGCAAGCCCGGCGGCGTGAATTATATAATGAATGTCTTCCCGCACCGGCAAAGGATGTATAACATCAGCCCAGACTTCAAGAACATCGGACCGGTCTCGATAGTTAAAATGAGGGTGGCGCTGACCGGTAATATAATTATCAGCTGAAATTATCCGGCAAGGCCGGGAAAATACAGTATCGTTCAAATCGCATAAAGCGCCTACGATATATTTACCCAAAAAACCGGCGCCGCCGCTGATTAAAATAGTTTTGCCTTCAAAATTTTTTGCCGTTTCGCCTAATTTTTTGGTAATAGCGGCTATATCTTCTCTAACTATCTCCTCGTACATAGAATTTATATTATCACACTACTTCTCTCGGTGGAATAGGGATTAAGTATCTATAAGAATTATTTGTTTTTTTCTTTATATCATCTAAGTACTCATAAGCAAACACCACTAAAATATCAGGCTTATGTTCATCTAAATAAGTTTTAGGAACAATCGGGATATGAGTTCCGGGGCTAAAACGATTCTGCTTCAGGGGACTGTCATCAATAATAAACTCAATGAGCGACGAATCTATATTCCCGTAATTACAAATAGTGGCGACCCGGGCTGGCGCGCTATAACCGGCCACCTTGAGGCCGGCTTTTTTATATTCATTTAATTTTTCACGAAAAGCAGAAATGTAAGAGTAAACTTTTTGTTTAAAGTCTTCTAATTTCAAACTATTTAAAGTAGTTTCTTCTTCGTCAAGAAGATTTTTAACGGCGTCTGATATTAAGAAATCTGATCCGTTTTTACGGACAAAAATCCTGAGAGAACCGCCGTGAGGCTCTATTTTTTCCACATCAGATATATACATACCATGTCCAGCAAATAATTTTGAAAGTGAAGTCAGCGAATAGTAAAATATTCTGTCCAAATAAAATCTTTCAAATTGAATATCAACTAAAATATTACCGATGTACTCGACCTCCAGTATAAAAACACCATCATCAGCCATAACTTTTTTTATATCTTCAATAAACTGATGAGGATTCTCTACATGAGTAAAAATACTGCTTGCCACGACTATGTCCGGACTTTCAAAATCTTTTTTTATCTTTTCTGACGTTTCCGAGTTAAAAAACGAAGTCAGCGTTGTTAATCCATAATCATTGGCTATTTTTGAAACATTAATAGATGGATCAACGCCAACAGCTTTTACTCCTAATTGTTTTAAAGGTTTTAATAGTATACCGTCATTAGAACCGACATCAACCACAAACCGGGCCGAAATAAGCTTCTTGGCTAAATCTTCGAAATGCCTTACCAAACCGGGATTCACTGAAGAAAGATAATAATAATCTTCAAACATCCTTTCGCGGGAAATCATTTTCCCAAGCTGAACATTTTTGCAGTTTTTACAGAAAAATATCTGAAGCGGAAAAAAATCTTCTGTCTCAAAATTCTCTTTCTTGGGATACTTATTCGCCAAAGGCTGACTCCCGAGATCAAGAAACAAAAAAATGTCCGAATGATTGCACAAATGGCATTTCATAGTAAGAATAATATCTTCGTTTTAGGGACTTTTCAAGGGGATATTATTAACAATTTCCCATTGATCAACGGCCCCAAAAGCCCGGCAAAGACAGATTGAGTTAACTGTAAAGCTTAGGGATTTAATCGTTGAAGAATTAAATAAACGTATAGCTTTGTCTTTTAAACTATCACTGATACTCCCATATACCACACTCATATGGGGATTATAAGCATACTTTTTGTTAAAAAGTTTTTGAGCAAGATTATTTGTCCCCATAAGTCCTTTTGATTTTCTGCATCTCAAAAAAATAGATTTGTAAAATTCGTATGACTTAACCGGATTTATAAAGGTAATCTTGAAAGGAGCAGTTTCCCGGGCGATTTGCTTCATTATCTTTATTATCTTTTCGGGTTTAAACTTAACGTCATTAATCAAAGTTACATGGGGCTTAAAAGAAATAGTGTTGGTTTGTTTATTTACATTATTTAAAAAACCGGCCATAAATTCCAGTTTTTTATTATCAGGAACCAACCATAAAGAATATTCTTTTAATGAATTATCCTTCATTAATTTTTCTTTAGTATATCTTTGAATACCAGCCGCAGGCGTTTTCTAAGTTCCGGATGACGAAGAGCAAAGATAAGTTCTGTTTTAATAAGATCAGCCTTATTCCCGGTATCAAAATGTCTATTTTTGCAAGTATAAGCGCATAGTTTATAATCTTTGGCGTAATCACGAAGAGCATTAGCCAGCTTAACTTCTTCATTTGGCCCTCTTTCTTTTAAGAGTTTCCCAAGATAACCAAAGATCTTTGGCGTGAGAATATACTTTCCGGTCATAGCGTATTCGCTGGGCGCTTCTTTGGGCTCTGGTTTTTCGATTATTGACTTTAAAAAATGAATCCTGCCATCGCTTTTTTCTGGATCAATTATGCCATACTGTCTGCTTTTGCTGCGGTCAATTTTTTCAACTGAAATAACCGGAATTTTATTTTTCAAATAAATATTTTTCAATTCGCCGATAAGCGAAGTCCCAGGAAAGGAAATAAGATCACCCATCGTCACCGCGAATGCTTTTTCCCGTTTGAGAATATTCCTAGCTTCAAAAAGGCACTGGCCATCACCTAAGCGCTGGTCAGTTTCTAAAAATCTAAGGTTAATATTAGAAAACTCTTTTAATAATTCTCTAGCTCCTTTGCTTTTCAAAAAATTCCTCAAGTCTTTTCTCTCAACATGGGTGATAAAAATAACATTATGAATGCCAGCCTCATAAGCTTCTTTAATCAAATAATAAATGATTGGTTTATCAACCAACCTTAATAATTCTTTAGGCGTAACATAGGTTATAGGCCGCAATCTTGTTCCAGCTCCGGCAACGGGAATAACAATTGTATTAACAGCATCTTTCATAGTCTTAATAAATTACACTAATTTTATTAAAAAAGGAAGCGGGACGATTGTCCCGCTTCTAGCGAAAGGTTCTTCACTTTCCGATGACTTGACTTGCGTCCGGGTGCGACGGCCAGCGAATCGTATCGCCGAATGCCGGCACTTCTTTCACGATGACCCGCTTCTTGGTTCCGGGCGGAAGTATGATAAATTCATGCCTATCCCCCCTCAACGTAATCTCCAACTTCTCACCATTTGGCAGCTCTAACTCAAATCTGAGCACGCCTCCATAGATGGTGATGAACTCGACACCAGCAAAGGTTTTCTGATCGTAATCAAAAGGTTTGTCGTAATGCCAAAGCTTGATTTCGAGATCGGCACTATGTGCTAAACCCTCTTGCATATGACCAACAGCCCAACCATTTGTGCAAGACGAGTTTATCTGTTGAGCGTTTCCGGTGATGATTTCCAAGACTTCCTCCTTTATGGCAACCTACCGGGCCAATGATGGGTATATTCCAAAACCAAATCGGCAAGTCCCTGATTTACCGCCAAAACCCAATCGCAGTTGACGTTATCCCACCGAAGCGGATTACCGTAGGGATCACAGGCAACCCCTCCGGCTTCTTGAACCGCGAGAGCCATTGCGGCGGCATCCCAGATTTTGGCGATTCCGAGATTATAGTAAACGCCGGTCTGACCCAAAAGAACCCTGCGGCCGCCTTCCACCGCGGCCATTGCACTCAACATGTTGAAACGCTGCGACAGAGGTTTCAACACCAGATCGAAAACTTTCTGTTTGTGACTCCACGAACCAACGTCTGTTCCGATCTGGGTCTTATCCATCACGCCGTGCCAATATATCTCTATCGGCATTGGCACCCGGCAGCCAGATGTCAAAACCCAACAACCCTTATCTTTCTCGGCAGTAATAAGCATATTACGAACCGGGAAATAAGTGGCTGAACAGACTGTCTGGCCAGTCCGCAGAGTGCAGGCAGTCACGCCGAATTCATCCAAACCGTTGAAGAAATTCGTCGTGCCGTCAAGCGGATCGAAAACAGTGCAGTCAGGTGGTATTTCTCTGGCATTCTCCTGTTCTTCGGCAACAATCGTTTCTGCCGGCATGGCCCGGCTGAAAATTGAGAGTCCCTTTTTTAAAGACTCTCGGTCAGCTGTCGTGGAAAAGTGTTGACCAGGGCTTTCGTTTTTCTCTACAACTCCCTGATCTTCTTCACGCAGAGAAATCACCAGTTCTCCGCAAGCCAAAACGACCTCTCTAAGCACATCAAGTATCGCCATACGACACCTCAATTCAGTCCAGTCGGCGTAAAAGACTTGTCAGTAAAGTACACGATGATGCTTATTTTGTCAATGTCTTACTTTTTCAAACTATGGAAAAAATCCCAGAGTTTTTGGGCCACTGATTCGTGGCTAAAGTTGGCAATCATAAATTCACGGGCCGCTTTACCTAGGCGCTCACGCAAATTTTTATCTTTTCCTAATTTTAACATCGGATCATAAACACCCTGAACATCATAAGGCGGTCCAACCAAAAAACCTGTTTCGCCGTCTTTAACCACTTCGTCCATAGAACCGGAACGGGTAGTTATAACCGGGAGCTCCATTAAAGACGCTTCCATCGTGGCGTAGCCTAATTGGTCTTCCCAACCTTTGTGAGGTAAACTGGGATAAACAAAGACGTCAGTTACCGAAAGCAATTCTCTCATTTCCTCATGGTCGATCCACGGAAACCGATAGATTCGTTCTCTGAATTGAGAACCATTTATAAGCCCGTTAATCTCTTTTTCATAATCATCTTCACCCGTACCGACAATATACAAAACTGCATTTGGTATTTCTTTTGCCAAATTATTAAATGCCTTGATAATCAAATGAATGCCTTTTCTAAAACTGATTGAACCGACAAAAGAATAAACGATTTTACCCTCAAGGTTTTGACCGCGAAACTTTTTTGGAATATTTAATTTTTTGAAAAAATGACCGTTCACACCGCTGGCTGGAATCAAGGGATGGAGCCGCCCGGGAATGAAACTATCAATTATCTTCCGGGCTTTCTGATTCCCGCAAATAACCCCGTCGCTGAATAAAAGACTAAATTTCAAAATAAAAAGTTTTATCCGGCCGCGCAATCCAAAAAGTTTTTCCCGATAATGTATGTTTTCCCAGGTCAAACAAAAGAATTTCGCGCCGTATAGTTTAGTCCAAATTAACTGCCAGGTAGTTGATAAAAGAGGCGGCTCGCTGCAGGCAAAGACAATGTCAATTTTTTTCTTAAATCCTAAACGCCACAGCCAAAACGGAAAAAACGGCGTTAAGCCTTTTAAAAGCCCGCCGATCAAAAAATAGTTAGAGTGGTAAAACCAAGTTCGCGCTCCAAAGACATTTTTCTTTTCCGGCGTCCGGTAAACAACTTTTCCACCTTTAATAGGCCATTTTGAAGGCAGTAAAAAATAAAGCTCATCGCCATCGGGACTAGCCCCCACACTCATCGAGCGATTACCGCTTTGCGGTCCAGTTTTTAAACTTTCGCTCGTATGAGTGTGGGGGTAAAAATCAAAAACCTCTAAAATATTCTTTCTAACATAAGGGAAACCAGTAATAAGTATCTTCATTGCTTTTTTGCTTTTACGACGAATTGACGGACGAAAAGACTAGGCCACAACTTTAGAATCTTAGTTAGTTTGCCGGGGAAAATAATATGTTTTTCATTGGTAATTGTAAAGCCGCTTTCGGCTAAAACTTTTTTTAAATAAGGATAGGTAAACCAACGAATATGCCCAAAATCAAACATACCCTCTCTTTCGTATTTGAAAAAGCCAAAAAGGAAGCGAAAACGGTTGGTCCAGGTAAGAAAATTAGGAGTAGTTAAAATAATCTCTCCGGCCGGCTTTAATACCGCCGAAGATTTTTTTAAAACATAGACTGGATCAAATACATGCTCTAAAATTTCAGATAAAATCACCAAATCAAACTTCTGACTCAAAATATCAGCTGACCACTCGCTTTCAACATCAAAAACATAAACTTTATCAAGCACTTTTTTGGCTTGGGCCGCGGCTGATTCTGAAATTTCAATCCCGGCGACATAATGGCCAAGTTTTTTAATTTCCCGGCCGAGGCGGCCGGAAGCACATCCGACTTCAAGAACTCTTTGCTTCGACTTCCTACCCAAAAGTGATAAAATCCTTTTTAGCCGGGTATGGCTGACGCCGTAATTCAAGCTCTTATTCTCATAGTGAGATTTTTTAGTCAATTGATTCATAAAGTATTCATAATCTAGCATTATTTAAACATCTTGCAAAATCTTGAAAAAATCGTTATTTTAATTTAATGCCCAGACAAAATAAGACTAAAACTGCTCTAATTTTTGGGGTCACCGGCCAAGACGGCAGTTATTTAACCGAATTGCTTCTAAAAAAGGGTTATCAAGTTCATGGAATTATCAGAAGAGCTTCTACTTTTAATACCGGGAGGATTGACCATATTTTCCAGGACCCTCATGAAAAAAACCTGAAGCTCGTCTTGCATTACGGCGACTTAGCTGACGGAAACACCATTCGAAAACTTATATATAAAGTCCAGCCTGATGAAATATATAATCTGGGTGCCCAGTCCCATGTCCGGGTTTCTTTTGATATTCCGGAATACACCGCAAACATTACGGCTCTTGGCGTTTTAAGAATATTGGAAGCAATCAAAGATTTTCAGCAAAACGGCGGCAAAAAAGTTAAATTTTATCAAGCCAGCTCAAGTGAGATGTTCGGCTCTGCTCCCCCGCCCCAAAACGAAAGTACGCCTTTTAAACCAGAAAGCCCTTATGGAATCGCTAAAGTTTTTGGCTATCATGTTACCAAATTATATCGCGAAGCCTATGGCATTTTTGCAGTAAACGGAATTCTTTTTAACCACGAAAGTCCTAGGCGCGGTGAAACTTTTGTCACCAGAAAAATTACCCGAGGCATTGCCCGAATTTTAGCCGGCCTTGATAAAAAAATATACTTAGGCAATTTGGAGGCCCGGCGCGACTGGGGCTATGCACCCGAATATATGGAAGCGGCATACCTCATGATGCAGAAATCAAAGCCGGATGATTACGTCATCGGCACCGGCGAAAGCCATTCGGTTAAAGAATTTCTGGAAGAAGCTTTTAGTTTAGTCGGCATTAAAAACTGGAAAAAATATATCGGCATAGATCCGCGCTATTTTAGGCCAAGAGAAGTAACCAGCCTTATCGCTGATATAAGTAAAGCAAAAAAAGAACTTGGCTGGAAACCAAAAACAAAATTTAAAGATCTAGTAAGAATAATGCTTAAAGAAGATCTAAAAAAACACAACCTCTCTGATATTGCCCGAAAAATCAAATAGGTATTTTCAAACCAAAAAGACGCAGTGAGTATTCCCCTAAAACTCACTGCGTCTTCGCTTGCGAAAGAACTAAGGGCTACGAAGTCACTCTTTCTCTAAGCAGCTGGACCTCACACTCCACTGCCTCGATGAGTGAAGTGAGCTGAAGCATCCGTTTCTTGTAGTCGGTGAAGCCTTCCTCGGCGGCGGTTTGCTCTTGAGGGTGGATATAATCCACTACCACCTCTCCCACTCTCTGGCCTTCCGTAATCGCCCGAACTAACGGAATAAAAATGGAATCCCAGCGATCGCCGTAGTATTTTGATCCATCAAGGGACTTCCCATCATAGGCGAGAAAGTATTTTGCCGCTTCAGTGGAAAAGGCGCGCGGGCCAAACCAAACATCCAGCGCCTTACCGGTCAGCAGACGGAACCCATCATTGCCGTAGAGCTCCGCATGCATTTGAAACTCGGGGTACGAGGCAAGGCAGTCCCTTCTTCGAGGCACGACGATCTCATACTGGCCATCGAGAATTGGCTGGACCATTTGATGGATGAATGACACCAGAGGATTCTTTTCCGGCTCCATCCACACAACCACTCCATCCTCTCCAGCCAAGCGTACTGCTTCTCTGATGGCTTGGCGGCGGCTCAAACCCATCGTCCCCTTTTCCTCGGCCAGTAAGACCGCACGCAAATCAATGAGCCGAGCTTTCACCTCCATGGAAGGAGAACCGTCGACAACCACAATCGGAAGGCTCGAGCTGGTTGCCGACCTGACTGTCTTGAACGCTTCTTTGGCCCTGACTTCGTCCGGCGACCGATACCAAGTAGTCGTAGCAATCACAACCCGTCCCACTTCATACCTCCAATCGAAAAATTCTAATCCGCTTAAATACTTGCTATAAATTACAGTAATATATTTTAATTAAAAAGTCAAGTTTACTTAGATGTATTTTGATGTTTTAATTAATAGCGGCTTCAAATAATTTCAATGATTAAACTGATCAAATCAACCTTCTATAACGAGGCTGAAACTAAAGATAAGCTGATAAAATTCATAAAAACCAAGAGCCAGCTTAGTTTCGGGTCCGAGTGCGAAAAGTTTGAAAAAAACTTTGCCAAATACCAAGGAAGAAAATTCTGCGTTTTTTTTAACAGCGGCAGTTCGGCTAATTTAGCTTTAATCCAAGCACTTTTAAATCTGGGGAAAATTAAAAAGGATAACACCACCGCTTTTTCTGCCTTAACTTGGTCAACTAATGTGATGCCTTTTATTCAACTCGGCCTTGAAGCTCTGCCGGTTGATGTCGAACTTGAAACTCTTAATGTTTCGAGCCGTAAATTTCTTGAATTTTTAAAACACTATCAGGTCAAGGTCTTTTTTCTGACAAATTTACTCGGTTTTTGCGATGATATAGATAAAATTAAAGAAATTTGCGATAAACGGGGGATAATTCTTTTGGAAGATAACTGCGAGGCATTGGGTACGGTTTATAAAGGTAAAAAACTTGGCAATTTCGGTCTTGCCAGTACATTTTCTTTTTATGTCGGCCACCATATGTCAACTATTGAAGGCGGGGCGGTTTGTACTAACGATAAAGATTTAGCCCAAATGCTTAAAATCGTCCGGGCTCATGGCTGGGATAGAAATCTTAATCCTAATGAACAAAAAAAAATAAGAATCGCTTTTAATAATCACTCTGACTTTTACGCCCGTTATACTTTTTATGATTTGGGTTATAATTTAAGACCCACGGAAATAAATGGGTTTCTCGGTAATAATCAGCTTAAGTTTATTGATAAAATCATAAAACAAAGAAACAAGAATTTTTTGCAATTAGCAAAACATATTTATAAAAATAATGGCCGCTATCTGCCGATAAAATACAATCACATTGATTTCGTTTCCAGCTTTGCCATGCCGGTTGTTTGCAAAAACTCTAAAATAAAAGATGGCCTGGTTTCAACCTGCAAAGATAAAATTGAAATCAGGCCGATTCTATCGGGCAATGTACTCCAACAGCCATTCGCTAAAAAACACCTTACTCCCAAAGGCCATAAAATTAATTGTCCTAATGCCCGCCTGATTCATGAACAGGGTTTATATTTTGCCAATAATCCGGAACTTACTAAAAAAGAAATGAATCAAATTGTGAGTATCTTTGCATAGATATGAAACTAACCGATAAAACTTCGATAAAACTCAGTTCAAGTAAAATACTTTTAACCGGAGGCGCCGGTTTTTTAGGTTCTCAAGTTTATAAAAAACTAATTGAGCGGGGCGTTAAACCCAAAAATATCTTAATCCCCCGCTCTAAAAATCTTGATTTAAGAAATTTTGAGAATAGCCAAAAAGCAGTAAAAAATAAAGATTTAGTTATTCATATAGCCGGTACTGTCGGCGGAATCGGCTTCAACCGGGAACATCCGGCTAGGGCTTTTTATAATAACGCCGCGATGGCTCTTAATTTAATTGAAGCCTCGTGCCGGACCGGGGTTCAAAAGTTTGTCGGCATCGGTTCGGTCTGTGCTTACCCAAAATTTACGCCCGTGCCATTTAAGGAAACAAACTTATGGGACGGTTATCCCGAAGAAACAAATGCCTCTTATGGCTTAGCCAAAAAATTTATGATGGTTCAATCGCAAGCCTATGCCCAAGAATACGGTTTTCCGGCGATTCATCTTTTAATGGTTAACCTTTACGGGCCGAGGGATAATTTTGACCCTAAAAGCTCTCATGTCATCCCGGCTTTAATTAAAAAAATTCACGAAGCAAAAACAAAGAATAGTAAATTTATTGAAGTTTGGGGAACCGGTAAGGCCAGCCGCGAATTTCTTTATGTTGAAGATGCCGCTGAAGCAATTGTTTTGGCGACTGAAAGATATGAAAAGCCCGAACCGGTGAATCTTGGCTCTGGAATGGAAATCACAATTAAGGATTTAGTTAAATTAATCTGTAAGCTAATGAACTATAAAGGTCAAATAAAATGGGATAAAACTAAGCCTGACGGCCAACCAAGACGTGCTCTTGATGTTTCTTTAGCTAAAAAAGAATTTGGCTTTAAAGCCAAAACCAGTTTTGAAAAAGGCCTTAAAAAAACAGTCGATTGGTACCTAAAAAACCAAGACCGAATTTAAGATGATCACTTCCAGAAAATTTAAATTCGGCCGGTCAGGATTAGGCAATTGGCTTTTTAACTATGCCGGAACGAGGCTTTACGCCGAAAAAAACGGTTTTGATTTTGCGATGCCTGACTGGATCGGTACCAGAATTTTCCAGAATATTAAACCTTGGACAGCGACGGAAAAAATCAAATCTTTTTTCTGCCGCGAAACCCAATTAGATGATTTAGATTCCTACACTAAACTTGATGCTCTTTTATGGTTATTCTCCAAAAATATAAAACTGCCCCAAACTCAAAGCCTGGAATCGCTTTATGAAAAACCAAAAGACAATATCAGTTTATACGCATACTTGCAGGATGAATTCAGTCTTCAGCTTCTTAAACAAAACCGCGAAAAAATAAAAGACTGGTTCACATTTAATGAAAAAATACAGAAAGAATTCCAAAAACAAACTAAAGATTTAAAGCCTTGGATAGGCGTTCATATAAGAAGAGGAGATTATATAAAACTCGGGATCAGCTTACCTGTTTCACAGTATAAATCTAAGCTTGATGAAATATTAAAGCAACTGCCTAATTATAAGGTTTTTATCGCCACCAATGATAGAAACATTATCTCGGAGTTCAAAGATTATAATTTATTGAAGGCATCTAATCCTCTATCTGATATACCTGATTATGTTTTTGATTTCTGGATGCTGGTTAATTCAGAATGGATTATCGGCGGTGGCTCAACCTTTTCCTGGTGGGCGGCATTTTTAAGCGATAAAGACTATTATCATAGCCCTCTCCTTACTAACTTTTGGACAAAAGATTATAGACCGGAATTCGCACTCCAAGATTTCTCTAAAGATTCCGCTATTAAATAAGTTTTGCTTTCCAGGTTTGAGGAAGATTCTTATGATCTAAATCCATCGAAGTAAGATAGACAAAAGACTGAGGACCTACTTCTTTAGCCCAAAAAATCATCTTTCTTAAACCGGTTCTTAAATCTGTTTTTGCTTTATAGCCTAAAAGTTTTTGAGCGACTTTGTGACTGCAATAGGCATACTTAACTTCTTGGGGTCGGTCCGGAAGATATTCAGGCTTAAATTTATCAGACATTTTGCCGTTTAAAAATTCGGATAAAAGCGTATCCGTTAATTCGTTTAGGGTAAAAGCTTTATCAGAACCTATATTTATTATTTCCCCTTCACATGATTTTAAAAAAGCAGATTTTGCCATTGCCGGAATGACATCATCAATATAAGAAAAGGCGCGTTTTTGCTTGCCATCTCCGTAAATATAGAAATTTTTGCTATGCATCAGCCGGTTTATAAAAATTCCGATAACATTCCGGTAAGGATCGCGCAGATTCTGCCTCGGGCCATAAACATTATGGGGCCTGAAAATTACGTATTTAAACCCATAGACCTGACTCATCACCCTGGTTTTTGCTTCCATAGCGGCTTTGGAAATCCCATAAATATCTTCAGGCAAGGGTGTCATGTCTTCTTTAAAAGGAGTCTGCTGGGCGCCGTAAACGCTCATAGAACTGGTTAAAATCATCTTCTTGAGGCCGTTTTTAATAGCCGGAACCAATAGATTTGTATAAGCGACAACATTGTTATCAATAGCGCTAAATGGCGTGAACTGGCTCCTGCCTTCGGTTGCGTCGGCAGCCAAATGAAATATTATTTCCGGTTTAAGTGATCCAATGTATTTTGCTGTTTTCTCACGGTCTCTCAAATCCAGTTTTGTGAATCTTGACTTGTCAGAGACATTCCGCATAAACCCGCCGGATAAATCATCTACTCCATAAACATCATGACCCTTCTCTAAAAGATCATCAAAAAGATGACTGCCCATAAACCCGGCTGACCCAGTAACCAGTATTTTGGTTTTATTTTTTTTCATTTATTTGAGTTAAATTACTGATTAACAATTTCAGTTCTCCGCCAAGAACTTTTGGAGTGCAGTATTTTATAAATTTATTATAGCCGTTTTCAACCAATTTGCCTCTTAAATCCAAATTATTTTTTAATTCAAGGATTGCTTTGGCTAAACTTTCGGAGTCCGCTGGCTGAACCATCATCAAATTATCGTCACTAAATAATTCGCGGCAAGCAGAAGTATCGCCGCTTATCACCGGTCTTCTCATTGCTAATGATTCATAAATTTTATTCGGAATAACCAAAGCTGTTTTAGGCGTGTCTCCAAAAATCCCTAAACAAAGATGACACTTCTTAGCTTCTGTTAAAATACCTTCTGATAACATTTTACCCTTAAATTCGATATTTTTCAAATTCAGTTGGTGATTCAATTCAAGGATTGACTCTTTCTCTTGCCCGTCGCCGATAATAGTAAAAAATATATTTTGGTCCTCTAGAATTTTAACGGCCTGCAATATATACTTTATTCCTTGAAGCGGGATAAAAGTCCCGAAAAATAAAACCCTAAAAACATTTTTTTCTACTGGAAACGGCAAAGGCTTAAAAACTTTATCATCGGCCCCGATCCAGATTCTTCTGAATTTTTCGGGCGGAAGATTAAATTCTTCAACGAAAAAATTTATATGAGCTTGGGTATCGAGCAAAACCAAATCGGCCAAGCGGCAAGACCATTTATCAAGAAAACGATAGTATTTGGCCATTAAACTTGTTTTTGGATATTTTTTTCTATCAATAATATAACCGCCGTAATGAGAAGCAAAGGCGTCAAAAATTATAGGTTTTCGGGCTTGCCCTGAGAAAAATCGAAGGGTTAAAAAACGGGCTAAGAACATCACTTCTTGTCCCGGGAATCCGACTATCATCACATCGTATGAAGTTTTTAATTTCAGATATTTTAAAAAAAGTTTCGGCAAGGCTCTAAAACCGCCGCCTTGAACATTGCATTCAAGAACTTCAACGCCGTTTTCTCTCAAACCGTCAATCAAAATACGGTTGCGGGCGTAATTAGGATTATAATTCCCAAAATATAAAATCCTCATTAGGTTTTTATTGTATCCAATATAGTTTTAACCCTATGATTTATTGTGTGGTCTTGTAAAATTCTCTGATACCCGGCCAAAGCAATTTCTTTTCTTTTTTCTTCGTTCGATAAATAAAACATAATTTTATCCAAAAGTTCGCCGGGTGTTTTATAAGTTTCAACCTCTTTCCCGGGCTGTAAAATATTTTTTAGTTCCGGCTGGCTGTCTGAAAGCTGAAAACCGCCGGCCGCCGGAATTTCAAAAGTCTTTAAATTCACTCCCCCATTTTGAGGCTGTAAGTTGCTGTTTAAGGAAATTTTTGACAAAGAATAAGCTTTGGCAATTTTTTCTGTAGAAAGCAAAGGCCCGCAGTAATTTTCAGCCAAAGAAGTGTTAAACCAGTCTTTCCAGCCAAAAATTTTAAGATTAACTCCCAACTTTTTTACTTCGGATAAGAGTTTTTCCCGCTCCGGATACAAAGCACCGACAAAACAAACATCGCAACTGTAAAATTCTTTGTCTTTTTGAGATAAATCACTGACTCTATAATAATCAGGATTCACTGCTACGGGTAAATATTTAAGGTTGCCAGACCCAAATTTATCCGTTATTGCCGGATCATAGTTAAAAAAATGGTCATAATAATGATGAGCCTTTAAAAACCAGCGATTATAATTTGGATGGTCAACATTTTCATAAAACCAGTTTATTAAAGTAGTACCCATGGCCTTTATTTTTACCAGCGTCTCCGGATAAATTATCACCCCTTTTGTGGTAAATAAAAAGTCGGGCTTTACTTTTTCGCAAAAGCTAATTAGCCTTTTATTCCACCTTTTATTATTTATCCCTTTTAAACGAGAGAACCTTTTGAGTAAACTCCAGGCCAATTTATTTTGACTTAAAAAAGAAGGCAAAAAAGTATTAATTCGTTCGTTAAAACGAAAAACCTCGGCGTCATGTTGCTTAAACGCTTTTTCAATATGCCGGTTAACAGGTGAATCTGCTGAAACAAATAAAATTTTCATCATTATAGTAACTCTGAAATTTTTCTTACTGTATCAGATAAATTGTGATTTTTAATGACTGATTCTTCCAAATAATCAATAATATGCTTTGTTTTTTGTTCTGGCAAATTCAATAAATTCTGGATCTTTTCAGCTAAATCTCCGGCGGCGCCGTGTTTAAAAATCAAAAATCGGTTAAAATCGCCAAAGTATCTTTTAAATATTTCATTGGCGACTAAAGTCAAAGAACCCGCTGCCATCGCCTCAAGAACAACTTTATCAATACCGCCTTTTGGAGCAAGATTTACAAAAATATCGGCTTCTTTATAGTAACCGGCGATGCCGCTATAAGGAATAAAGCCGGTAAATTCGATGGAGCCTTCCAATTCCAAATCTTTGACCATTTTTTTTAATTCATCGAAATATTCTATATCGTAATCCATTATTGGACGTCCAATTATATTAACCTTAAACGTTAGTCCATTGTCTTTTAAAATTTTTACTGCCTTAATTAAGGTTTCGTAATTTTTAATTCTTGATATCCGGCCAACGCTTAAAATTCTGACCTCCCTAGAGTTTAAGTTATCTTGTTTCCTTTCGGTTTTAAATTTTTGAACATCAATCCCGTGTCCTACTTCAATTATTTTCTTGCTTTTGATATTCAAACTTTCAGCGGTTGAAGTTACGATTTTATAACAGAGTTTCTCGGCCAGTTTAAGGCGCCTTGTAACTGAACGGTGCAAATACCAAAGGACAATTCTTTTTCTAAAAATTGTGGCGACCGGCCAAGACAAAACCGCAAAAATCGGAGACATATGAATAAAAACCCCATCTGATTTCGGAATTAATCTAAATAAATACCAATAAAACTTTATGAACATTTTGATCTTTGAACTTCGAAACTCTTTGCCCAATGAATAAATAAATACATTTTTAGGCAAATTATGACTTCCTTGTCCCAAAGTTATGACAAAAACTCTATCAAAATTATTGGCAAACTCTTTAAGCCACGAAACAAAAAAACCCAAAAGATCGTCATCCTGGTCAACTTTCTGGGTAATTATCAAAAGATTTTCCATTTTGTCCACTCTTGAATTAAATTACATATGTAAGATAACTCAAGAATCATTTGCTAAAAGTAAAAGTATAAAAACTATCCAATTCTTTAAACTCTCCTCTTAAAATCTTCAAAGCTGATTCATCTTTTACATCAGGGCCGAAGAAATCATAGATTGTCTGACTGGCCTCTTCAAAATGTCGATTTTTCGCCTGAATCAAGGCATAAAAAATAACATTGCCTTTCCCGCCGTATTCGAAAACTAAAATTTTAAGCGTTTCTTCGGCTTCCGGATATTTTTTCCTAGTGAAATAAACCCGGCTTAGATTCTGTAAAGTGTTTTGGTGCTTCGGTCTTAATTCAAGGACCCGTTCCAAAAATTTTTCCGCTTCGGCATAATCGCCTTCCTGAACTTCAACCGCCCCTCTAAGATTCAGATTTTGAATATAATCGGGATATTTTTCATAAACCTCCAGAGATAACTTTTTGGCTAATTCTTTATCCTGATTAAGAATCAAGATTCCATAATTAGTCTTAGCCGCGACGCTATTGGGCGACTTCTTAAAACTGTCGGTTAAAAGAGCTTCGCGGTTGGCCCAGACACGGTTCTGGCTGACAGTTATAAAACCATAAACAACCGATAAAATCAATAAAATGGCTAAACCTAACCGCTTTGACAACTTGAATAACTGCTCGATGAATACAGCTAAAATCATCAACGCGCCCAAAGAAGGGAAATACATCAGCCGTTCAGCCATTATTGTTCCGGTCGGAAAAATCAGATTTGAAATTACAAGATAAGGAAGGAAAAAAAATATAAAGAGCCAACCTAAAACCGAACTCTTTTTTCGCGTTAGAATCTTGTAACCCTCCCAAAACATCAATCCTAAAAAAACGAGGCCCAATAATGAAAGTGGCGAAGAAAATAAGTTCGTTACTATCGAAATCTGGTCATAAGAATAATCAGCCGAAAGATTGTAAGGCACAAAAACTTTTTGAAGATAAAGAACTAAAATTTTTAAAGCCGTAAAAATCCGTTCAAAAAAAGAAGCATAAGCCAGAGGATTAAAAACAAATTCAACCTGCGATTTGAAGGCGTATTGACCCAGAACAGCGATCCGAAGAATAAAATAAAAAATCATCGCTGCAAAATAATAAATCGGCCACCGCCAGCCCCGGTGATAATATAAGTTGAACAGAAAAATAATAGCCAGTACCATTATCACACTTTCCTTATTTAAAAAAGCTAAAAACAAAACTATAGCCGAGAGAAAATACTTTGAATCAAACCACAAAAGCAAAGTTAAAATTCCGAAAAAAAGCGAAAGCAGTTCGGTCCGGCCGCTAATTGCCGTCACGGCCTCAACGTGAATTGGCAAGACCAAGAATAATAAAGAAGCAATCAAACTGAGACGGCTATTGCTAGTCAACTTTTTCAAAAGTAAATAAACCAAAAATGAGTTAATAATATGCAACAAAACATTGACCAGATGAAAACCGAACGGCGAAGAGCCGATTAAAAAATTAAGGCCGAAGCTGATTTGAACCAAGGGCCGGTAAAGTCCGGCTTGGTAAAAATCTTCGAAATACGGCTGGCTGAAAAAAGAAAATATTTTGCTTGGCTGACCGAAAAGACTGTGCGATAAAATTAAATGATCATCATGGACAAATTCACCGTTCAGACCATTAGAAAAGACGGAAGAACCGATCAATAAAAAAAGAATGAAAACAGCCTTATTTGACTTCATAAGTAAAACTTTATCTAAAAACAAAAAACGGCGCAATTACGGCCATTTTTCGTTTAAAAATCAAATTATTTATTTATTAGCTTAAGATACTTGGCTTTGGATAAAGGTCCAAAGTAGCCGCTAGCCGGCGATATGTTGTTAGCTTTCTGCCAAGCGGCTACGGCCGCTTGAGTCACTGCTCCGAAACGACCAGTTGAACCACCAGAATAAGTAAAATGCCCTGTAGTAGTCAGATAATCCTGCAAAGCCTTAACATCCGCGCCTTGAGAACCGACTGTCAGACTGCGGGTAAAATTAAAAGCAGCACCAAGAGCTTGAGGCGTCTGAACCGGAGTGGCCACCGGAACAGAAACAGAAGTAATTTTTGCCCTTGTTAACGGCCCAAAATAACCGCTCGCCGGGGGAACACCGTTAGCCACCTGCCATTTTGCCAAAGCCGTTTTGGTCAAAGAACCGAATAAATTGGTTTCACTACCCGGGGAACCGGGTCCGGAATTAGCAATTTTAAAACCTGCGGAGTTAAGGAATTTCTGCAAACTTTTAACGTCTTCTCCACTGGAACCAATAGTCAGGTTTCTGACAAATTGGGAAACTGAAGCTGGGCCTGATAATCCGGCTATCTTTGCCTGTAAGGCCGATATTTGAGAAGTTATCGCTTCTGCGCCTGCGGCCGGAGTTGGGGTCGGACTTGGAGTTGCTGAAGAAGTTGAGGAATCACTTCCGCCGCCAGTTCCGCCTCCGCCGCCTCCTCCACCACCACCACCAGTAAGAGTGGAACAACCGGACGAACTTGGTGTCACTTTTATCGTTCTCTGTCCGGAACCAGAAGGCAAGGTAATTGATATTTCAGAATAGGTGCTGGGGCAATTCTGACTAAGGCCGCCATCATTAGTCAAAATTTTCCGGTCCGTTGATCTTAAAGTAAATGTCTGCCCTCCTGAAATTTTAAAGGTAAGAGTGGAGGTCTCGGTGCTTATTTCATCAGCGCTTGAACCGCCAATAATCGTAAAATTAGTAGATGATCCACCTATGGTTAGATTAATCGTGGTATCTTCCGGAAAAGTAAGGGCTGCGGCTGAGACTACGCCCGGAATTAAAAATAATGAAAGAACTAAAAAGAGATATGATTTTTTAATTAGTTTTTTCATTGTTTAAGTTTCGAATTGATAATCGTTTGGACTACTTGCGAATCCGGTTTTAAATTCTCCCAAAAAAGAATGTGATCTCGGTTAAGAATCATTTGATTCTTGGGGCTATGGGGTTCTGTTTCGCCCAATCTCACTAATCTACCGGAAGCAGAGCCCTCGCTTTCCAACTTAACATAATATACGTCCTCCAAAATCGGGTATTGCGAATCAATATCTCTTAATCTACCAAAATATATTTGCTTGTCATCAAGGAAAATCGCCTGATAAGTTGTTTGATCAATCCTCTCTTCTTCTCCGGCGCCTTTTAACAGCAACCAATATGCTTTAAAGCCCAAAACGAAAATCAATAACAGCCCGACTATTACAGCCAGTCCCGTTAAAATTGGAGAAGATTGATTCTTTTTTAATAGCCACGCCATTAAAACATCCGCTATAACCTATCTGCAATCAGTCGTGTTTATAGTTAAAGTTGACCCGAAAAGCCTTAGATACTGAACCGTGCCAGCGGTGTTTGTCATGACAAGACAAACGCCCTTGGTAGTCGAGCTTGTTTCGAAAATGATACTCGTCGTGGCGGTTGAAACCTCGCCGACATTTAAGTTAGTCCCGACAGAAGCCGTGCCGCCAACCTCAAATATCGTATCCTGATATCCGGTGGTGCCCACCCGAGCTGCCCTTGTAACAGTCAGGTCGCCTTTAAACGAGTGGGAAGCAGCAGTATCAGCAATAAATCTGCCTGAAATCTGAAGGTTGGAAGAAATAGATGCCTTTGAGTCAAAAAAGGCATTTGAATCCACTTCAAGCAAACCCGTGACAAGAAGGTCGTTGGCTGCTGCTAAGGAGCGGGTGGTGGCGCCAGTACCAAATCTTGAGTATGCCACAGAGGCGTTGCCGGCAAACTGGGCCGCATTCTGAGAAAAGAAATAAGCGGCCGAGGCGGTAGCGTCAAAGTAAGTTCTATTTTGATGTTCAGTAAAACCGGTTATCAGCAAATCATTACTTGCTGATAGGCCGTGATTAGTCGTATCGGTGCCGAGTCGGGAATATGCCACTGACGCATTGCCGGCGAACTGAACAGCACCCGAAATCATCAAATTGGTTGCCGAGGCCGTGCCGCCGACTTCAAATTTGGTATCCAAATCAGTACCAGGGCTCACTCCCACTCTGGTGTTGCTTGTATCAATAATTAATATGTTGGTTGTCCCGGCTGTATTCTGGAATCTAAAGGCGGTGGCAGAATTGGAATTTGGCCTGAAACGGCCGTCATTCATTGTAAATACGCCTGAAACAGAAGCAGTGCCGCCGAAAGAAACCGAACCTCTAATTTCAACATCGCCCGAAACCAGAAGGTCATTGGATGCTGAAATATAATTGGCATGATTGGTGGTAGTGGTGCCGAAACGGGAATAGGCCACGGAGGCATTGCCGGCGACCTGCAAGGTATTGCCGGTTAAGAGGTAAGAAGCAGAGGCGGTGCCTTGAATTTCAGCCCGGTCATCCACTGTTAAGACACCATCAGCAGTGATTAAACCAATCCCGGTTAAGGCGCCAGTTGAAGAGATATCCCAGTCTGAAGTATTAACCTCCCCAGTATCACCATTATCTCCGAAGACGAATCTGCCCCCAGTCTGAAAGTTGCCAGAGATTGAAGCTTTACCGTCTAAGAAAGCATTACCATCTACTTCTAAGGCCCCGGAGATTAGAAGATCATTAGAAGCATCAAGGTCTGATGAGTAGCCAGTGGTAGCAGTGCCGAAACGAGAGTAAGCCACTGACGCATTGCCGGCGAACTGAACAGCACCCGAAATCATCAAGTTGGTTGCCGAGGCCGTGCCGCCGACTTCAAATTTGGTATCCAATGACCCGAAATTTACTCCCAATCTGGTACTGGTACCGTCAAAAACTAATAAATTAGTTCCTGATCCGTTTTGAAATCTTACTGCTGTCGCAGAACCACTATTAACCGTAAGAGTTCCGGTAGTGGACATATTGACGCCGATAGTTGAATCAGCCCAAGCTCCATTTATTAAAACAAAAGAAAACACCATCGACCCGACTGCGAGAAAAGAAATTAATTTTTTCATACTAAAATTATAAAACTTATTACTAACAAAGACCTGTGGATAAATAATTATCCTTTAAAAGCATTATATCAGGGAAAAAAACATTACACTGTGGATAACTTTAAAAGTAAACCCCCACACCCTTACGGGTGTGGCATTGGCCGATACGCGCTTCGCGCGAACAGAAACCATTCATCCACGGGCTTACGCCCGTGGCATTCTGGGTGTGGGGGTAAAGTTAAATCAATTCCTGTAGTCTTTCGGCATAATTTTTTATTGCCGATTTTTTTTCAAAACGAGTTGCTATTTCTATGGCCGACTCACTATATTTTTGAATTGATTCTTTAACAAAAAAATAACTTGCCTTTTTAGCAATATCTTCTGCATCCCAATCTATTAATTGGCCAAGTTGGCCATCTTTAATGATATCGGCCACTATTCCGACCGGCGTGGCCAGTATTGGCAAACCGCAAGCCATTGCTTCTACCACTACTCTTGGCCCGCCTTCATTATAAGAAGGCATCACTAGAATCTTTGACTGATTAAGTAGTCTGGCGACTTCATGCGAATCTTTAGCCCAACCGTGAAAAACAATATTATCTTTTAATCCCAACTTCTTACTTATTACTTCTAACTTCTTCCTTAATGGCCCATTTCCAATAACAAGCATTTTAAAATTTGAATTTTGGATTTTGAGCTTACTTGCTGCTTCCAGCAGCAAGTAAATCCCTTTATTTTTAGCCAGCCGGCCGACAAAAATTAAATCGTATTTTTTCTCCAAGTTCATGGGCCTGAAAATATCCAAATCAATATAAATAGCCGGAATTAGTTTAATTTTTGATTCCGGAATTCCTAAATTTGCAAGTTTTTCGGCTATCTGACTATTCATTACTCTCACCGCTTTTGATTTTTTAGAGTCATATTTAATAAAAGAATAAAAAAGCAGCCGGTATATTTTTTCTTTCAGGCTCGCCGCTTTTGGATAACCGGGGATATGGAAAATTTCCAAAATATAGGGGAGCTTAATTTTGCTCCATAATAATCTCGTACCGATGCCGTTATAAAACGGCGGATACTCATGAACTGTGACCAAATCGAATTTTTGTTCTCGGTAAATTTCGCGTCCTTTTTTGAGAATCCAAAAAGATTGGAAAATAAGCGGCCACGGCGACGGATGTAAAAAAACATTATCAAAAGGGGCGAGGGGCGACTCGACTGGGGATCCTCCAGCCCTTGGAATAATAATATCAATTCTTTCCCAGTATTTATGAAATTCTTCCAAAGTATTATAAAAAGCACCCTTTTCCCCGGAAGCCAGATCAATGGCGCTGCCCCGCCCGGTTATCATTAATAATTTAGCCATTTTTAATTAACGAATTTAGAATTTCAACCGTTTCATCGGCCATCTTTTCCACAGTGAATTTTTCGGCCGTCTTTTTCCCTTCTTCGATAAATTTTCCTCTGATATCTTCGTGATCAAAGAGAGCCTTAATTGCTTCAATAAGATTCAACTCGTCATTATACAAAACCATAAAACCGTTCTCCCCCTGTTTTATTAATTCCGGATTCCCGCCGGCGTTAGTGGTGACTACCGGCACACCAAGAGCCATCGCTTCTAAAAGCTGATGAGAAAAACCTTCATAGGCCGTATTCAAAACAAACATGTCAGCCGCGGCCAGGTAGATTTTCAATTCTTCCGGCGATTTCTTGCCGACCAAATAAACCTTATTCTGGAGGCCTAAATTATTTTTCATCGTTTCTAAAATCTCTTTGTCAGGGCCGTCGCCGACTATCACCAACCTCGCAAAATTATATTCTTTTATCAGTTCGGGCATTATTTTTATCAACATCTTAAATCCCTTCCAAGGCACGAGGCGGCCGGCCGATAAAATTATGTTGCCGGAGATGCCGATTTCTTTCCTTGCTTTTTCCTTGCCTTGAGCCACCGGTTTAAAATCAGTCCCATTATAAATAACTTCTATATTCTTATCTTCCACGCCCCAATACCCGACTACCTTAGCTAAAAATTTAGACGGAACGATAATTTTATCGGCCGCGTGACAAACTTTCATCTGGATTTTTCTTAAAGTGTGGAACTTGCCGGAAACTTTTTTATTCTGAAAATCCAAGACGTCAATTATTGATTTTGTATCTGACTTATTATTTATTACTTTTAGCTTATTACTTATATGATATTGCTCCCAAGCATAGTCGCCGGTTATTTTGACGACGAATTTCTTTTTCAAAAACTTATTGGCCAAATAACTTGGATAGCCGGAGCTTGCCGGCCCCTGGGCATAAATGATATCGCTCGACTTGGCGACTTTCAGTAATTTTAAAAAATAACGGAGATAATTTACCGGTTTTCCGGGCCAGTCTTTAAGCCGGTGAATCCTGTAATCCGAAACGGCGTCTTCCGGATATTTTCTTTTTTTTGAACGAGTTACTAAATCAATACCAAAACCGCCCTCTTTTAATTTTGGGAGTATCGCTTTTAGATAACTTGACGGCCCGCCGATTTCCGGCCAGAAAGAACCAGCGGCTATAGTGATTTTTTTAGTCATATTTTAGTTAACAAGTTAAACCTGACTATATGCCAAATCGCGGCCAAACCGTCTTTCCAGTTTATCTTTTTCCCTTCTTCGTAAGTTCGGCCATAATATGATATGGGGATTTCAAAAACTCTGAATTTATTTTTCGCCGCCAAGGCGGTCAATTCAGGGTCTATCCCAAATCTATCAGATTCTATGACGGGAATAATTTTTTGGATTGCTTCTTTTGAAAAAACTTTATAACAGGTATACATATCAGATAGCTTTAGTCCGCTCAAAAAACCAGAAAACCAGTTTAAAAAACGGCTGAACAAATATCCCCTTCTATAGATAATTTTTGAATGAGAATTTTTTAAAAACCTCGAACCATAAACTGCATCAGCCCAGCCTTCAATTATTGGTTGAATTAATTTTGGATAATCGCTAGGATCGTATTCTAAATCAGCATCCTGGATTAAAACTATATCACCGTTCGCCTTTTCAAAACCCATTTTTACAGCTCTTCCCTTCCCCATATTTTTATTCTGAAAAAAAATCTTATAATTCGTATCCTCCCCGCCTGCGGCGGGTCCACCAGAGGCGGACAAAATTTCTCTGGTGCCGTCAGTCGAAAAATCGTCAATCAGAATTATTTCCTTCTCAACCCCCTCCAGCTTTACGGCTTCAATTTTCGCCAGAATTTCCTTGATTGTATTTTTTTCGTTATATACCGGAATAATTATTGACAGTCTCATAATAGATTTCCTCCATTTCACTGGCTATTTTGCCCCAGTTATATTTTTCTTCAACCAGCTTGCGGCCGTTTTCAGCCAGTTTTAACCTTAAATTTTCATCTTCCAGAAGCCTCATTATTTTTTCAGCCAAATCTTCGGAATTTTCTTTTTCACAGATTAATCCGGTTTCGCCATCTTTCAAAAAATCAGGAATGCCTCCTGCGGATGAACCGATTACAGGCAAACCAAGAGCCATCGCTTCCAAAAAAGCGCTGCCCAAACCCTCTGAACGCGACGGCCTGACAAAAACATCGGCTTGGCTTAAATATTTCGGGATTTCATTTGGACTTATGCTCCCTAAAAACCGAACCTTATCTTTTATACCCAATTTTTGAGCTAATTTCTCTAATTTTTTCCGCTCTTTCCCGTCGCCAACTATGAGAAGCGAGACGTAGGATATGAGAAGCGAAACAGCTTTAATCAAAATATCAATTCCGTTTTTCTTAACTAACCGCGACACCGTGATAATTGTTTTTCCTTCTCCCCTCTTACTTCTTGCTTCTAACTTCTTAAACTTCTCCAAATCCACTCCGTTCGGCACCACAAAAACCGGCGCTTTTTTGTTAAATTTTTTGGCAAAACCAGCCAAGTAACTACTGATAGCTGTAATGATATCGGCCTTTTTGACTATTCTTCTCTGCCAGAACCGGTCAAGGGGAGAGTTGCGTTCCAGATCTCCTTCCTGAAGAGTCAAAACAAAAGGTATTTTTTTATTGAAAAACTTAAAAAGATAAGCTGCCGCCGAACCCTGGGAAGCCATAATTCCATGGATCAAATCGTATTTTTTCTTTTTGTGGAATTTGAGCGCTTTTAAAAAACCAAGATTCGGCAAAAGCGGTTTGTCAAAAATACTGCCGGCGCCGATACGGTGAACATTGACATTGCCTATTTTTTCAAAATCCGGCAGGCCCCTTTTCAATTTGGCAGTAATTAAATCAAACTCTATGTCGACTAGCCGGTCAGTGATTTCTTTTAAAGCCAGCTCTGCCCCGCCGATAAAAGGGAGGTAAGCAGTTGAAAATAGTAAAATTCGCATTTGATTTAAGGCTAATTTTGTTTTAATATCTTGTCATAAATGGAGCCTAAAATCAATCAAAAAAGAGTTCTATTTGTTATTACCCAATCCGAATTCGGCGGCGCCCAGAGATTTCTTTACGAATTAGCAACAAGATTGGATAAAGAAAAATATGAAATTCTTGTTGCCAGCGGGGAACAAAAAGACAAATTTTTAGAAGAAGCTCTTAAAGAAAAAAATATCAAAACTAAAAAACTTAGATTCCTAAAAAGAAAAATAAATCCTATTTTTGATTGTCTGGGGATAATGGAACTAATGAAACTGATAAACAGCTTCAAACCCGACTATCTCCATCTTAATAGTTCCAAGGCCGGATTTTTAGGCAGTATTGCCGGATTTAAGATCAGATTACTAAAACCAAAGAAGTTTAAAAAATTAAAGATTATCTACCGGATCGGCGGCTGGACCTTTAATGATCCGTGGCCATGGTGGAAAAAAAGGACATTTATTATGGCTGAAAAAATGACGGCTAAATTAAAAGATATAATCGTAGTTAACAATAAAAGTGATTACGAACAGGCTCTTAAACTGAAAATAAAGCCCAAAAAAGAACTGAAGTTGATTTATAATGGAATCGATGCCCTGAAAATAGATTTTCTGCCTCGAGACGAAGCCCGCCTAAAACTCAAAATTAATAAAGGCGATTTTGTGGTTGGCACAATCGCCAATTTTTATCCGACCAAAGGGTTTGAGTATTTAATAGACGCTGCACAGCTATTAAAAAATTCCAAATTCCAAAATACAAACCCGAAAAGTCCCGTGGGGGACCTCGGGTCACCTATACAGGATGACAAACAAGTCACAAATTCCAAATTTTTAATTATCGGGGATGGGATTGAACGGCCGAATCTGGAATCAAGAATCAGGGATTACGGTTTAGAGAAAGAAGTGATATTACTGGGTCAAATTCCGGAAGCCTCCAGATATATGAAGGCCTTTGATATTTTTGTTTTGCCTTCCGTCAAAGAAGGGTTCCCCTGGACGGTTTTGGATGCCATGGCGGCAAAAGTGCCCGTTGTCGCCACCGATGTCGGAGCCCTGCCGGAAATTATTGAAAACGGGGAAAACGGGGTTTTGGTTCAGCCTAAAAATCCGAACGAGCTGGCCGAAGCGATTAGATACTTGGCGAAAAACGAACGGAACAGGGAAGAACTGGCTTTTGAAGCCCACCAAACCGTCCTCTTCAAATTTCCGGTTGAAAAAATGGTCCGGGAGATCGAAGTTTTATTTGAATAGCGAAAACCGCTCGGGTATAACCAACTGCCCTACCTTTGGCAATGTCTTTCAGAAAACGTTCGGTCTAGTACAACTTTAGTAAAAACGGACATCTCCTGTTTTTCAGAAAAAACCCTCACCCCTCGTTCGCCTCGCTCCAATACTCTCCCTCTCTTATCTGCTCGGCTCTCAAGGTTCCTGAGAAGACATCGCCAAACGGGCAAACAGATAATATTGGCTATACCCGAGCAGTTTTCGCTTTATTTTTACAGAAAATAATAAATACGCCACGGCTCGGCGTATTTATAGAAAAGGATACCCCAACAATTATTATTGACAGTTTTCTATAAAGTATGCTAAACTTTATAGAGAGGAGGATATAATGCTTAACAAGTTGACCGAGGCCATTCTACCCCTTATAATGGGGATAATGGTTCACAGAAAGGAAGTTCTATCGCCAAAGGCCCAGAGAGCCCAGAACGCCTACCTCGCCAAGCTGGAAGTCAACCAGCGAAAGACTAAGAAGCCGGTTGTTGTCGGTTTCCTCGGCCTTGTCGGCTCCGGCAAGAGCTCTGTCGCAAAGGATCTCGTAAGGCACATCGGCGGAACCGTTGTTGAAGGCGACGCTATCCGTGTCTGCCTTCGCAAGGAAGGCGAGCGCTACAAGTATGTCCGCCAGATCGCCGAGAACGTTGCCCTCGAAGTTCTTAAGCAAGGCGGAAATGTCGTTTTCGATTCCGACCAAGCCGACCAGTTCAGACATTTTGAAAATTCAGAGGCGTTTTGTTGCTCGCTCGCCCCGCCTTCGGCGGGTCTCGCTTCGCAAAAAGCCCTGTATTTCGGAATTAAATCGTAAGGTCGGACAAATTCAAATTCGGTTTTTCGGGAAAGCAAACGGCGGTTCGTTCCAATTTTTTCCGTCAATGATTTTATTTCATAAAAATCATTGGACAAAGCAAGTTTTTCGGCGTGGTGAGCGGTATTTATCCAATTTCTCAAAGGTTCAATCCAATTGTTTCCCTTTCGCCCAAAATCAGACTTTCTTTTGTTGAGGTCTGTTTTTGTTTTGATGAGTTCGTCTTTTTTGACGAGATAAGTTTCTT
>JBBTXZ010000003.1:0-74169 GCA_038062015.1 Patescibacteria group bacterium
ATTCGCTCGGACGGCTCGGCATTCCTCCCCCCAACCCCCTCCTGCCGAGCCGTCCTCGCACAAAAAAGTTTGGCGGTTATTTAAGAATCCTTCCCCTTTAAAATTTTGTGGTAAAACTCGTATTTTCTGCGCTGGTATTCCTTGTACGGTAGGTCCTTCGCCTCAACTTTTATCCTCTCATATTCTTTCAATAAATTAGGATCGTTCTTTAACAAGTTAAAAACTTCAACTTGTGCTTTAGTAGTTTCAACCGTTGGGTCGGTCAGCCAAACACTTATATCAAATCCTTCCTTCTTAAAATCCCAACCGATGGAATTTTTACCAATCCTCGTTGGCTCACCAAATAATTTTTTGAAGTTATCAATGTGTTTTGGTTGCTCAGATTTTACACAAAAAGCACTTATATCAATATCTTCCTGCCCAGCAATTTTTAATGGAAGTGAGCCAAGCAACAAAATTTCTAAACCAGGTTCAACTGATTTAATTTCTTTGATAATCTGGTCCGCTATTTCAAGCCCTTTGGGATTGAATGGTTTTACAACCATCATTTTATCATCAGTTATGGTAGCTAGATATTTTTCTTCTCCTTCGGTCAATTTTTCGGCCGTAAACTTTTTAACCAGAGTGGCTATATATACTTCAAACTCTTTCATTTTCTCCTGAAATTCGTCCAGTTTTTCGTAATTGTCGGAAATAAGTTGAGACCAATACAGTAATTTATTTTTAATTTCTTCTGATATTGATTTACTCCATACTGTCCTCCAAACCTCATCATTTACCTCGTCGATTTTCCCTTTATCAACCCAATCAACATGATATCTACGCAGAAATTTTCCGTCTTTTAGTTCAATCACATCCCAGCCGCCACTTAATTTATTTTTATCCAAATTTTGGACACCAGCTTTTTTGCGTTCAACCAAGATTTGCTTAATAATACGATGTCCTTTTGTGGTGTAATCAAATGATAGAGCTTCTTTATCACTCAAGCCCACACTTATGAAAAAGGTGTCGGCTGGAGTTGGGTTGTAGTCAACATCAATATACATAAAATTTACTTGAATCTATCTGGCGCATGTTCTTTCTCTGGATTCCCCGTACTTTTGCCTCTTTCTTGCATTGAACGCGGCACTTTCTCGTAGGGAATTAAGTATACTCCTTTAGACTTCAATTCATCTTTGATATTTTCGATTTTTCTCTCACTCAGAACTGGAACATTGGTGAAACTCACATGTTCTCCTTCTAATTCTTCGGGGCTTTTTTGAAAATAATTTTCTTCAACTGTGTAAATAAAACCAGGGGCATTGAGTAAATCAAGCTTTCCTTTCTCTAATTCATCAACGTACATTTCTTTTTCTCCGGTTTGAGAATTGATAGAAAAGGAGACGGCAAGTTGATCTCCTGTTCCGTGAATCATTGCCAAGGCATACAACTCGTTATCTGTTGCAAAAACTACTTCCTTGCCCCCCACTGCTTTATGAGCAGAGGGCTTAAATATTTTTATTCCGCTAGTGTTTGAGCCGTGATATAAAACTTTATTTTCCATATATCTTTTCTAATTTTTCAACCGCTTCCTGTGGATATAAATTATTCAGGTTTTGAATATCCGGAAGCTCAACCCACTCCAAATGATATTGATTTTCTTTATTCATTCTTTCTTTTTCCGGGCCTCCTAACTCTGGAACTCCAAGCCACTCGTCAATCAAAAAATAAGATTCTTTTCTGCCTTGATTTTCAATTTCAAAAAGGAGCTTCCCAACCTTTGCATCAACGCTCAATTCTTCTTTCAGCTCTCGCCACATGGCGTGTTTTTCATTCTCTTTTTCTTCTATTCCACCACCAGGAAAAGTGTAATAAACCTTGTCCGGTTTAACCCGTTTTATCAATAAAATTTTATCGTCATCTATGACGACGGCTGAAACTCTTTTTGGCATCACAATCTTATTTTAACACTTTTCCTGTTTTATTTTAAGACATAGCCGCCGAAAATTTTTTTAAGCGAGGACGGCTCGCGGGCAAAAATTTTCCCCCTCAAACTCCCCCAATTTTTGCCCGCTCAGCGGATTTGACGGATGGGGTCAAAAGGTTGACGAGTAGTCAAAAAAGATATAGAATAATTACCAGAAATCGGGGAATGTTTCCTCGATTCGGCACATTCACAACTGAAAAAGGAGAAAACGATATGCGACACGGCAACGCCGTTGAGCACGCGAGATCATTCGCCGCTCATCTGAAATCAAACATCGCAAACATCCACAATGTTCTGCGCAAGTACGAAAGCAAGCAAGTTGTTGATGACGAAATTAACCGCTCCGTGGAAGCCCTTGAGAGTTTTGGAGAGATCGGGCACTACTTCACCGAAAAGCCTCTCTCGCAAGAAACGGCGGTATTTCTGCCTCTCAACCTGCCACTGTACTCTTTCGTTTTGTTTGGGGCGATGCCGGCGTATCAATCAGTGTCGCTGGTGACCCGCGCTCCAGAGAGAATGAAAGATGTTTTTGCTAAGTTGTTCGATGTTCTGTTGCTCGCAGAGCATTATCCCAATGTCAGCGTTTTTCATGGCTCCCGAGAGCATTTTGTGGAGCAACACTGCAAAGAAGCATCTGTCATCCTCTTTACGGGAAGACACGAAAACTTCATTCGCATCCGCAAGGCATGCGGCAGAGACATCCTGATGCTTTTTAACGGTGTTGGACACAATCCGCTGGTAATTACGCCAAGCGCGGACATCAAACTGGCGGTTGAGAAAACGCTACATGTAAAACTGTTCAACAACGGACAGGATTGCGCCGGACCGGATGCCATTCTGGTGCACAGCGACATCATCGACGCATACCTACAAAAACTGACAAACGAGCTTGCGCAGGTAAAGTGTGGCGTTTCGTATGGAGATGATGCTGTTGTTGTTGGTCCAATGTTCGAGTCGTCTTCGCTGCTGGATGCGATCAAACTGATTTCGAACGCCCGCCGTCATGGAGCAACGGTTACCTATGGCGGACAAATCGACATTAACCACAATGTTATGTATCCTTGCGTGCTGCGCGCCTCGATTAGCCAACTGCAGAATTTCGCCGAATTATACTCCCCACTCTTTGTGGTTTTAGAGTATGATCACGATCGGGAGTTGGCACTCTATTTCAACGAGTCCAATGCCCAGTATCAGGACAAAGAGATGTACATTTCTTTGTTCGGTGAAAGCAACTATGTTTCTGGTGTGTTGGGCAGTATCGTGTTGAAGGACAGAACCATTCACGATGTTGAGCGCGGCACAGAGGAGTACGGTGGATACAGTTCGGGCGCATCCATGGTGTCGTACCACGACATAGACATCGCCAAGCCACTTCTCATTCCACGAGAAATTCACAACTTCTTGTCGCCACAAGGACAAAAACTGTTCTCTGCCCTTCCGAGAGCAAAAGGAAACTGGGAACAGCACATTATGGCAACGCAGTTTCAAGAAGTTGTGCCGCAGATCTTTGGCGATCAGCTCGTCTTCGCCTATATTTTCGGCAGCTTTGCTATCGGAAAAGATAGGCGATGCTCCGACATCGACACGCTTGTCTGTGTCCATAACAGACAAACAGATCACGTCGAGCGGTATCTGGAGTGGCTATTCCAGATACACGAGCTGTTCGGGAGAATCATTGACTTCAAGTATCCGACCGAAATTGTGGCGTTTGCAGATTTGCAAGCCGCAGTAAATCGGCTAGTTAGTATGGAGCTTTCGGCTCTCCGAAATGAACCGACCAAGTACGACGCGATGGTTTGGTGTCATTCTCTTTTCCAGCCGTGGGTTGGAGCAATTACTCCTGAAAATATCCCGGAGAGCTGGAAGGAGTTTTTTCCAACTCATTCGTCGCGCTTGCTACACTCATTTCTGGAAAGTTTGGAGCGGGCAATTACGACTGGCGCGGATATCTCGCGACTTCGTCCCGAGTTGTATGAGATTCCGCGCAAGGAACCTGAATTGTCGCGCTATATTGAAAATCTGAGCAGCCGCGGGTTGCTCGGTGTGCTCAAGATGATTCCTTTCGAGGAAAAACCTGTATACACCGAAGCCGTCTTGAGATTGGTCGCCATGCGAGAGTTCATGGGGAGAAATCTCTTTGCAAGAGACGGTCCTAGACATTTGCACCATCCTTGTTTTCGCTTCGGCGTGGTTGTTTCCGCAAAACCTTGAAAGGTTTTCCGAAACTTAACGGCGCGTTCGTTGTCTATACGGACGCGCTTTTTTCTTGAAGCGATTTAGGTAAAAATTCTTTCCAAACCGTCGTAAGCGATTGTGTATTGCGGGAATTTTGACTCAAAATCTTTATGAGTCATATCCTGATATGAACCGATGTGGGTAAGGATAATTTCTTTCGCTTTTAGATTTTGAAGAAATGGAGCAAATTCGTTTTTTTGCAGGTGAGTCGGGTCATCACTGACATCCGACTCAAGATATGTCGCATCGGTTATAATCGCGTCAATATCTTTTATCAGTTCGGCGGTCTTATCCGGTATGCCGTTTAAGTCTGCAAGATATGCCAGCTTTTTCTTTGTTTTTATATCCTCAAATAAAAAGCCATCAGTTTCTTGAACATGACTTACAGCAATGGGGGTAATTTTTATATTATCAATCGTAAACGGCTCGTATGACGCGAAAACCTTAAAATCAACTTTTTTTAAGTGGCTCATTCTATCGTCATACCACTGCTTGGTAACCTTGTTGCCGTAAACCGTAAGTCCATTTTTTTCCGCAAACCAATCCACATCGAGAAGTCCGAAGAGATGATCCCAATGCCAGTGTGAAATCAAAATAGCGTCCGGGGCATTTAATTTAAATTTCCATGATTGCAATCTGATGTCCGGGGTGGCATCAACAATGATATTTTTCTTGTTTGCGGTCTCAATATGTAAAGAAGTCCTGAATCGAAAATCCTTGGAACCCCATTCGACACTTTTACTAATTGCGTCATCACCAAAAGGAGCGGGGATGCCCTGCCAACAGCCACTACCTATGAAAGTAATTTTGAACATAATTTATTGAATGTAGTATAATATAAAATAGCAGTCTACAACAGCCATGACCTTTTGACCCCATCCGTCAAATCCGCTGAGCGGGCAAAAAATGGAGGGGTTCAAGGGGAGGAATTTTTTGCCCGCGAGCGAATATCCCGCCATCCGCGCTACGCGCGGGGCCGAACAGAAAAACGCCCTTTTCATTTTTTGTTTTGCGCGCGGGCGAGCTCTAAAAAAAATCCAAAGCCGCTGGGATGACAATTTCAAAATTGATAAAAAAAATGAATAAGAATTATTCAACTACAAAGAAAAATAGACGAGCCCCGATTGGATACAATTCGGGGCTCAACTAAGACGGGACGCTCAACGAACTACTTCATTACTGATGGCTAGGCTGATTTTAGGGACGTCTTGCGGATCCTTGTTATTCATGCTTTTCGCGTTGGTGATGACAAGGCGATTACCACCAAGACTGACTCCTCCAAAATCATAACTGTCTTTGTCCTCCGGCAGATTGGAGCGGAACTGTTCTCTTTTCTTAAACCAGTTATCCTTAGCCATATACCCTCCAGTGGAAAAAACTGCTACTTTTAGTATAACTATATTTTAGAATATATAAAGCCTTAATGAACGAAAACAAAGTTAACCGGTGTCCGTGGCCGGGGAATGACAAGTTGATGATTAAGTACCACGACAAAGAGTGGGGGACTCCGGTCCATAATGACCGGATTCATTTTGAATATCTGATTTTAGATACTTTTCAGGCCGGACTTTCATGGCGGACGATTTTATACAAAAGGGAGAATTTCCGTCGCGCGTTCAATAATTTCAATCCGAAAATCATAGCCGGTTACGACGGGAAGAAAATCAAATCATTGATGAATGACTCCGGAATCATAAGAAACCGGCTCAAGATCAAAAGCGCGGTTAAAAATGCTATAGCCTTTTTAAAGATTCAGAAAGAATTCGGCAGTTTTGACAAATATATTTGGCAGTTTGCCGACTATAAAACTATCCATAATAAACAGAAAAGTTCAAACGGATTGCGTTCTAAAAGCAAAGAATCTGACGCGATGAGCCGCAATTTAAAAAAACGCGGTTTTACTTTTGTCGGCTCAACGATATGCTATGCTTATATGCAGGGAGCCGGAATGGTCAATGACCATTTGGTCAGCTGTTTTAGATATAAGGAGCTAAAAAAGTAGTTAGTGGCTAGAGAGAAACAGAAAGAAAGCGACAGTTGGTATAATTCAATACCCCGGATAAATCTGAGGCAGTTTTTATTTTATTTCATCACCTTGGCGGTTTTAATAATTATTTATATTAGGCTTTCCGAGATTAGGCTTATTGGCTCAATTTTCGCTAAGTCAAGCTTGGGGTGGCTCTCGGCCATAATCGCAATCCAACTCTTTGTCTATTATTTTCAAGCTATGAATTACCGGGACATATTGCGGATAAAAGATTTGGAAGTTAAACCCAAAGAGCTTTACCCAATGTCTTTTGTGGTTCAATTTTTAAATCAAGCCTTGCCTTCGGCCGGACTCTCGGGCCAGGTATTTTTTGTCCAGTATTTGAAAAGATATGGCCTTTCAGTAGCCGAGGGAATCGGCCGGGCCTTTCTTGAGATAATGACTTTATGGATGGCCATGGGCTCATTCTTTATTGTTTCTTCAATCTTAGTGTTAAAAGGCGGCGCCATTGCCAATGTCCCCGAATTAAGGTTCGTGATTTACGCTTTTGTTTTTTTAGCCGTTATCGCAGTCTCTGTTTTCTTTCTAATTCAAAGGCGCAAAAGAAGTAAAGTGGCCAAATGGGTGATTAGCTGGCTCCACCGCCATTTTGAAAGAAAAAAGCAACTTAAAGACGAAGAAGCGATAGATCACTCTAAACGTGCAGAAATGATTTTTGACCAATTTAAGGGTTCTTTAAATTTTAAATTTCTTCAAAAAAAAGCAAAAAGTTTTTGGATGGCCTTTTTCTGGCAGAGTATGATTCTTTTAGCCCATATTACAACTCTCTACTTCATTTCTTTTGCGATTGGTCATCCTATCGGGTTCAGGCTTGCTTTTATTGTTTTCTCGCTGGTCAGATTTATTACTATGCTTGCTTTTGTGCCCGGCGCCCTCGGTATTTTTGAAGGCAGTATGACTTTGATACTAATATCTTTTGGCGTGGCGGCCGGGCCGGCTTTGGCCATGACTCTTATTTTGAGAGCTTTTACTTTTTGGTTTCCGATGCCGATTGGCTGGGCTCTTTTCAGATGGTATTTTCTGCAGTATAAGATAGACAATTTATCAGACAGATTATCTTAGATTTAGTGCCCTCGCCCCAATTCACAAGGGCTTGACAAATTTTATACTAATGATATACTTATGAAAACAAGAAAATTGATTTTTTATTTAGTTAATAAACCTATAAAAATCCTATAAAAAGCTATAAAATGAAAACTTATAAATTTATTAATTCAGGTAGTTTTTACGGCCTTATTTTAGTGCTTAGTTTTGTTTTTTTAGGTTTAGCCATCAATGTTGCAGGCGCCCAGCAGAACGTTGAAATTCAATTTATCAATGATAATAATAAAAATTGCCACAATGGCAATGCCTCTAACGGCGTTCAATGGACGGCTGAAATTACAAATCATGGGCCGGGTTCAATTTATATTGAAAAAGCGGCTTTTCATGATCCTATAGCCGGCTGCGGGGCAACTATTCATTCGGCCGCGCGTGGTTTTACCTTAAGCGGCAATCATAATTACGTAGAAGGCGAGAGAGGGCGGATTACTTTTACTTTTGATAATCGGCAATATAACTGTGGACGAGTTCAGGTTGATGCGGCTTATCGAAATGCCAACGGAAGCAGAGAGGGCAGAGTTTTTTTAGGAGAGATGATTAACTATGGTGTCAACTGCGGTCCTGCCCCAACACCTACCCCTAGTCCTTCTCCTACTCCTTCACCAACACCCACGCCAACTCCAACCCCTACCTCAAGTCCAACCCCTAGTCCTACCCCTTTTCCTACGCCAACACCTACTCCCACCCCAACCCCAACACCTTTACCTATCTCAGTAAGCCTAATTGCCAATCCGCCGGTAATCAGAGAGGGGTCAAGCTCAATACTAAGCTGGGTATCTTCAAATGCTAATTCTTGTATTGCTATTGGCGATGGCTGGTTTGGGGTTAGGCCGGTTTCTGGAAATGAAGTTGTGTCGCCAAACCAAACAACTATTTACCGGATAAACTGCACTAATTCGTTTGGTTCTTCAGCCACAGCTCAAACCGTAGTTACGGTTATCAGGGATAATTTAGTCATTGTCGGGCCGACTCTTACTTTAATTGCCAATCCGTCAACAATCAGGCGGAACGAATTATCTATTCTTACTTGGAATACCACAAATGCCACTTCCTGCACTGCTCAAGGCGATGGCTGGTTTGGGGTTAGAAATATTTCCGGCAATGAGACGGTAGCTTTGAATCAAACCACTACTTTCAGAATGACTTGTTCTAATTCAGCCAGTTCGGCTTCAGCCCAGACGACTGTCAATGTGATAGACGACGGCGGGGGCTTGCCCGGCGTTGATATTACCGCTAACCCAATTAGCATAAACCAAGGGGCAAGCAGCGTTTTAATCTGGAGTTCGGTTAATGCCTCTTCCTGTTTTGCTTCAAATAACTGGTCAGGCTCTAAATCAATTTCAGGCAGCGAAACTGTTACGCCTGCATTTACCGCTACCTATACTATTACTTGCTCTAACAGCCGGGGTTCGGCCTCTGACAGCGTTACAGTGTTTGTTACGTCAACTCCAATAATTGCGCCTCAATCCTTTACGGTTGCCTGTGTTGCTAGTCCATTTGTCGTTTCAATTGGTCAGGAAACTACTTTAGCTGCCGGCCAAACCGGTGGGATTGAACCAGTAAATTTTGTTTGGGGCGGAATAGTTTCCGGAACCGGAAAAGTGATTAGACGGGCGATGCATCTTCCAGGCGTTCATACAGTCACAATTACTGCTACGGATGCAACTGGAAGAGTAGCTCGCGGAAGTTGTTTGGTTGACCCGCCAGCTAAAGCCGCTTCAAATGGCAGCTCCTCAAATAGTAATTCGCTGATTCAAGGAATTAAAAAAGTATTCAGCGGCGAAAAATCTTCAAAGATTAAAACTCCGACAGGTTTATCTCCCAATGAAAAAGAATACTCAAGTTCAACTTCTTCTGTTAAACTTTCTTGGGATTCAGTTAAAGGAATAAATAATTATGCAGTAAGGGTTGATTTTACTGGTTCTGAACTTAGAGATTCGAGAAATAACTGTCCGGACAGCCCTCATTATGTCTGTATCAACGGTTTGACTGAAAACAAAATTTCAATTGCGGTTAAACCAAGCCAGAAATACAGCTGGTGGGTTCATGCGGTTGATTCTTCGGACAACATAAGCGAACCGGCCTCGGCTTGGTTTACGGTTGAAGCTAAAGAAACCGGATCAAAAGACAGTTCCTTGGGCAACATTTTCAGCAGCGCCGGAAACAGCATATTTGTTTCGGGATTGGCTGCATTGCTTTTCGTCTTAGGATATCTATTGGGCAAAAGAAAAAATAGCAGGAGAACAGAATCATTTAATCAATTCAGAATACCGCCTTTGGTTCCGCCGAGCCCGCCCTCTTCAAAACAATAAAATTATTTGCTACAATAAAAACTTCTTTAGAAGCGTAAAATTTCCCGGGCGATCGCCAGAAAGCGATCGAGGACTTGGCGAAGCCTAATGCCGTTTTCGTCTAGTGGCCCAGGACACTTGCTTCTCATGCAAGAAACACCGGTTCGACTCCGGTAAGCGGCGCTAAATAAAAAATTATGAATTTAGCAGTCATCAAAACCGGCGGGAAACAATACATTGTTTCCGAGGGCCAAAAATTAAAGATTGAAAAATTAAACCAAAACGAAGGCGACGAATTTGAGTTTGATAAAGTTTTGCTTTTTGCCAACGGAGAGGAGATAAAAATCGGCCAGCCCTATATTGATGGGGTGAAAATTAAGGCTAAGGTTTTAAAGCAGGGCAGGGGAGAGAAGAAGATTGTTTTCAGATACAAGAACAAAACCCGCTATAAAAAGAAAAAGGGGCATCGCCAGCCCTTCACCGAAGTTGAGATTTTAAGTATTTCGTAGTTTGCGAAAAGTTGCTCTCGGCACAGTCGATTTCTTCTCTTGAGACACTTCTTGGAAATGGCGCGCTACTTTCTATAATTCTTTACGCCCTCTGATTTTAAATACCTTAGGAAACCCTTGAAAAATGTGGGTTTTTGAGGGATTGACAAATAGTTTATTAGGGTGTATAATTAAGATATAATTAAACGGCACCTTAATATATGATATCTGCGGTAGCAAAGAGTTCTTAGGCATATTCAATTAAAACTAAAAGTCAGGATTCTTTGTTGTCGCAGATATGGAAAGAGTCAAAAAGATTGGGCATTTTGCGCAAAAGGAGGGAGTGATGAAGAGAGAAACCTTGTATTTGCTAGCGGCCGTTTTCTTGGCAGCAAGTGTTGGTGCAGGTGTTGGTTTTCTATATCCTTTGATTCTTCCACCTCCGTCTCAGTCTGTAGAAGAGACATACGCTTCAACGGTCGAGTTCGAGGGTCTAAAGAGAGACGTTTCTAATCTCTACGATCGGATCAGCGAGCTTGAAAAGGAAATTGAAACAAATCCTGATTTCTTTATCCGGCGGATGGATCGGGATCTGGATTTGCTCGAAAAAGGGCAAAATCCACACGGCAGTTTCTCGGACTACTTTGTTCCGAATGCCATGGCGGCCTTGAAAGCCGGAGCTGCGAAGAAAGAAGTGTTAACGAGGCTTGAACGAGTAGTTGCTCTGGCCGAGAAAAAGGTCTACTTGAGTAGTTACGTCGGTCAGCTTGTCCGGGAGGGCGGGATCGAAGCCGTACGCTCTTACATAGAGGGTGCGACGGGCTTACGTCTTTCCCGTCCATAGTTATGTTCATTTTCGTCCCCGCAGGAGCAATTCATCGGTTATACCGGAAACGCTCCTGCGGGGCGTTTTTTTGTTTAGTATGACGAGACCTTGCCGAGATGGAATCTTCTAATAAAGTATTGGGAGGGCATGACTGATTTCTGAACCTGAGGGTGTCTTGAGAAATGGCCGCTATCTTTACGCAGTCCCCATGCGAGTTCCCACAGGGACGAGCTGGGATGTTCTGACAAATTGCCGTTAACAAATCTATGGTGGAGGTATCCTGATTTGTCGGCAATTCAAGTAAAGTGGCGTGCCATTTCCAAGAAGTGTCTCAAGAGAAGAAATCAGTCATGCCCGAGCTATATATTCTTCGCCAAATTCTTAAAACTCACTTCTTCTTCATCGAAATAAAGCTCAACCGCACCGGTGGGTCCGTTGCGGTGTTTGGCAATAATAATTTCGGCGATATTTTTTCTGTCCGAATCATGGTGCCTTACTTTATCTTCCCGATGGATGAACATTACTAAATCAGCGGCCTGTTCAATCCCGCCTGATTCTCTTAAATCCGAAAGCCGAGGTCTCTGGTCTGGCCTTGCTTCAACTGCCCGGGATAACTGCGAAACGGCGATAATCGGGATATTCAGCTCCCGGGCCAAAGCTTTCAGGGAATTAGCCACGTCCGTCACCTGCTGGACATAACCTTCAATGTCGCTTCTGGGCTGGACTAACTGTAAGTAATCAATCACTAAAAGCCCGAGTTCGTTTTTGGCTTTTAACCGTCTGGCCATGGCTCTGATCTGTAAAACCGTGGGCGAAGGCGCGTCATCTATAAAGATAGAAACTTTTGATAAGCTATCCAAAGCCAGAGAAATTTTCGAAAAATCATTGAAGTCGCCCGAGCTGGTCAAGTGGCCAGTTCTTAATTTCCAAAGGCTCACCCCGGCTTCGGCTGATAAAATTCTATCTATCACCTGGTCTTTGGACATTTCCAGACTAAATAGTCCAACGCCGGCATTTTCTTTTTTGGCGATATTCCTAACCATATCCAAAGCCAAAGATGTTTTTCCAAGCGAGGGCCTTGCTCCAAGAATGATCAAATCCGAACGTTGAAGCCCAGCCAGTATATTATCCAAATCCACAAAGCCGGTTGAAAGGCCTCGCAAGGCGCCGTCCCCCCGATGAAGCCTTTCCAGCCGTTCAAAAGCTTCGTGGAGCTCCTCTTTCAAAGCTGTAAATTCCTGAGTTAAGGAGCGTTGGGAAACAGAGAAAAGATTTTGTTCAGCCTGATCCAGAATTTTTTCAATACTTTCGTCTTCCTGATGGCCGAGGGCCGTAATTTTGTGGGCCGAATCTATCAAGTCCCGCAAAATTTTCTTGCGCCGGATTATTTTTCCATAATTTAATATGTGGGCTGAAGTCGGCGTGGCGCTTAGAAGAGAAGTAAGGTAAGACGCTCCGCCGGCATTTTCAAGCTCGTCGCCTTCTTCAAGCTTGTTTGAAACAGTCAAAATATCTATAGGTTCGTTTTTTTCCAAAAGGCTGACCATTGCTTTGAAAATCAGGTGGTTTTGGCGGGCGTAAAAATCATCGGGCCTTAAAATATCAATTATTTTTTCAATTGAGCCTTTATCAATTAAAATAGAGCCCAAAACAGATTTTTCGGCTTCAAGGTTTTGGGGCGGAAGCTTGTCGGGAAGATTAGCCATGGAGGTATGATAAATGTCTAATTTTAATGAGACAAGGGATAATCTGTGGAGATAACTTATCTTTTTTTACTTTTAGCTTTTACTTTTTAACTTTACTAGTGGCCCGTAAGGAGTGTCTTCAATGGAATATCCCAAGGCCTGGATCTCATCCCTGGCTTTGTCGGCTTCAAGCCAGGCCTTTTCTTTTCTTAATGTTTCACGTTTTTCAACCAATTGTAAAATATCGGTAATTTTTAGCCATTCGTCTGGTAAAACCCCTAGAATATCTCTTCCTATCCAATTTAATAATTTTTTGATCTCAACCGCCTGTTTTTTTGATATCAAGCCGCTGGATAGAAGTTTGTTTATTTCTTTGATAAAATTGAATAATTCCGAAAGCGCTAGGGGAGTATTAAAATCGTTGTCTAATGCACTCTCTATTTTCTCTTTATATTCTTCTATTAATTCTTGCACTCTAGTTATTTCTGTTTCTTTCGGTAAGTCCAGATTTCCAGGAGTAAGCTTCCAATCAAGCTCGAAAATCCTTTGCACTGCCGCCTCTGATTGTTTCAATAAATTTTCTCTATACTCAACAGGAGAACGGTAGTGAGCATTTATAGCCATAAAACGTAGCGATTCGGAAGAATACTTCTTCAGAATGTTTTGGATAGTTATAGTATTTTTGAGTGATTTAGACATTTTTTGGCCATTTATTGTCACAAGTCCGGAATGAAGCCAGTATTTCACGAAAGGTTTTTTACCAGAGGCGGCTTCTTGTTGAGTAATTTCTGCTTCGTGATGAGGAAATATTAAATCCTGGCCGCCGCCATGAATATCGTACTGCTGACCCAAATATTTTTCAGTTATAGCTGTATCTTCAATATGCCAGCCAGGTCGGCCAAAACCAAAAGGGCTACTCCAACCAGGTTTTCCGGACTCTGATATTCGCCATAAGACAAAGTCGCCTTTATTTCTTTTACTGACCGATTCATCAACTCTGGAAACTGCGTCCTCGGCCTGCTGGACAGTCCTCTTAGATAATTTTCCGTAGCCTTCAAATTTTGAAATGTCAAAATAAATACCTTCCTCAATTTTGTAAGCATATCCTTTATCAAGCAGGGTTTGGATTTGTTTAATAATTTCTTTTATGTGGTCAGTGGCTCTGGCTATTTTATTTATACTGTTGATGTTAAGATTTTTAATATCCTCTAAAAAACTTGTTTCATAAAGTTTAGCTATATCTTCCCAAGGTTTATTTTCCTGTTTCGCACGGTCAATTATTCTATCATCGATGTCCGTTATATTAAGTACAAAATTAACTTTATATCCTTTATAGCGTAGGTATTTTACAAAAACATCAAATATAACATAGGTTCTAATATGACCAATGTGTGAAAAATCATATACAGTAGGACCGCAGACAAAAAGATTAACCTTTTTATTTTTAAATGGCTCAAAAAGCTCTTTTTTAGCCGAAAGTGTATTATAAATTTGAATCATAAATAGACTAGTCTAATTTTATTTTAACAATATTTATTATATATATATTAAAGGAAGAGGTCTCCGCCCTCGGAGACCTCAAGTGGAATTTGGCTGATCTGGAAGTTAGTCAGCGCAGTAACAACATGACTGGTTGTTCGTTGTTGTCTTCCAGAACAAGCTGTCGGGCGGACCGAAGTACTGCGTGTACCTCGCTATGGTGCCGCTGAGATAATCAGGCATCAGTGCTATGTTTTCTTCTTCGCTGACAGTGGGTCCGTGATGGATGAACTGTCCGCTCGCGACTTCTGAACAGAACTTGTGGTAGTTTCGTGTGTTCAGCACGGCCATGTGCCAGAAATCGTCGACATCCTTGGACATCGGAAGGCACTGATCTGGATGCATGATGCGAAGGAACAAGTATTTCTTGAACTCTTGATCCATCGCTACAGCTACATCTGGTTCGTAGCCCAGTCGGTTGATGACCAGAAGTCTTTCTCTGGAGAAGTCGAATTCACACACTCTTTTGAAGAGAATGCGAGCCGCCTCTGGCGCACCTGGCCTCAATTTAGAAAACAACGAGTTACTCCTCGAGTCGACGGGTAACTCCCTTACAATGCAGCTACTGTCATGACTCAACCTCCTAAAGAACTGGTTTTGCAACAACTATGTTGTTTGTGTTGCCTTAAAATAATAATATAATTACTCAGCTAATTGAGTCAAGAGTAATCATAAACTGTCGGCCCGCATACAAAAATATCGACGTTTTTGCCTTTTATCGGCGAAAATTCTTCTTTTTGTCCGCTTAGAGTGTTTAAAAGTTTAAACATTTTTTTAATTTAAATCGTGAAAAAAACAATAACCGCCGCGCTCATAAAAAGCAAAGCAATATAACCCAAGAGATTAGAAAATCTTCCGTTGGTGTATGAACCCATGATTTTTTTATTATTGGAAATCAGAAGAATAGTTAAGATCAGGGGAGGCAGGACTAAGCCATGGAAGAAAGCGGTGTAGAATAGGAGCCTCACCGGATTAAAGCCGGCGTAGTTTAAAAACAGAGCCAAAGCGGTTGAAACAATAATTACCAAATAAAATCCCTTTGCTTTTTTGAATTTTTTATCAAGCCCGAGCGGCCAGCCGAATGTTTCCGAAAGAATATAAGCCGAGCCGGCGGTCAGTATCGGAATTATCAAAAAGCCGGTGCCGATAATTCCGAGAGTAAAAACCAGCTGACCCAAATCGCCGAGAAGCGGCTTTAAAAGCTGGGAAATTTCCTCGATGGTCTGAATTTTTATGTTAGTGCCGAAAAATAAAGTCGCTGCCAGAATCATTATGAAAAACTTGATCAGGTTTGAAAAAAACATTCCAAAAGTGATGTCGCCGGCCATATGCTTGATTTCTTTTTCAAGTTTTTTATCACTGTGAAAATCGTGGTTGTGGCGATGTTCTTTTTCTTCAAAAGCTTCCTGACTGGTCTGCCAGAAAAACATATAAGGGGCTAAGGTAGTGCCGAATATGGCGATGATTATAGAAATTGTCTCTTGGTTTAAAATTAAATTCGGGAAAGCGATTTTTCTAAAAATTTCAGGCCAGTCGTGGGATATCATTAAAGCCGCGGCTATATAGAAAAAAAGGGTTAATGCCAGCCATTTGAAGTATTTTATTATTTTTTTAAAATCCCAGGAGATTATCAAAAGAATTATTATTAAAGCATAGACGATGTCGAGCGCCCTCACCGGCACTCTCGGGATTATAAGATTTGTGGCAGCGCTCATTCCGGAAAGATCAGCTCCGATATTCAAGACATTAGTGGAAGCCATTATTATCACAATCAAGCCAAGAAGCCATCGGGAGTAATATTTTTTTAAAACTCCGGCCAAACCCATTTTGGTGACTATACCTATCCGGGCCGACATTTCCTGAACCGCGGTCATCAAAGGAAAAGTGAAAAAAGCGGTCCATAGAGAAGAAAAACCGAGCCGCGTTCCGGCAATAGTGTAAGTAGTAATGGCGGCGGCGTCGTCATCGGATGCTCCCGAAATGAATCCGGCTCCTAGATATTTCCAAAACTTCTTTATCCCCTTTACAAAACCCATTATATTTTTTTCTCAATTTGTTTTATTTCAATTTTTAAAAATTTCATTATTTTTTTCCAAAAATTCGGATGGTCCACAATCAACTCGCTTAAAATTGCAAATGGGATGACAAATAAAAATATTCTTCCCAAAACAGCCGGGGTGATACCGGCGCCAGCTCCGTATTTGACGGCAATCAGATTATCTAAAGTATTGAAAATCAAACCGAATATCAGGAATTCGATTAGCCTCAATTTTCTTATAGTCATTGTCTTAATTCTATTATAAAATATAAGTTATTTTTTCTCCACCCGCTCAGCGTATTCGCCAGTTTGGGTGTTTATCCGGATTATGTCGCCTTCTTCGATGAAAAGAGGAGTATTGATTAGAGCGCCGGTTTCCAGTTTGATCTGCTTAGTGCCGCCTTGGGCGGTATTACCGCGGACTGATGGCGGGGCTTCAATAACTTTAAAATCCATTTTAACCGGCAGTTCTATATTTATGATTTTACCATTAAAAAGCAGGCTGGAAATCAAAGTATTAGGTTTTAAAAAATGCGAAGATTCGCCAATAATATCTTCGCCAAGCTTGAACCTTTTTACCGGCTCATCAATTTCCGAAAACCAGAATTCGCCCCGGTGGAAATATAAAAATTTAACCTCTTTTTTTTGGATGTCAGCCTCTTCGAAATAATCGGACTGCTGGAAATTCCTTTCAACGGTTTTCCCAGTCAGAAGATTTTTTATCTTAGTCTGCATCACCGGCCGGCGCTGCTGCATTTTTAAATGCTGGGAAAACAAAACCTCAAAGGGCTGCCCTTCTAAAATAAAAAAAATCCCGGTTCTTAAATCATTCATTCCGAGCATAAAAATAGAACTTAGAATTTAGTAATTAGAATTTAGAACAGAACCGATAAAGTCTTTACGGCCATTCAAAAAATCCTTTATTTCCATTGGTTTTTTACCTTCAAGTTGAACGGTTTTCAATAACACAGCGCTATGAAAGCCACACTTTATTGCGGTTTGTCTATTTTCAACCAAAAAAACCTGACCATTTTTAAAATTACCATTTTTTTTAGAAATCGGCAATACTTCAAGGATTTTCAATATCTTATTATTCCAAGCAGTCCAGGTTCCGGGTTCAGGATTTAAGGCGCGTATTTGCCTGTCTATTCCATCGGCAGATTTTGACCAGTCAATTTTTCCGTCTTGCCAAGAAAATTTCTTAGTGTAGATCGCTTCTTGATGATTTTGTTCAGTCGGTTTTACTTCTCCGTTAATCCATTTCGGCAAAATCTCAATTAAAAGCTTAGTTCCTAATTCTGCGAGTTTTTTTTCCAGTTCTTTATATTTTTCATTTTTCATTTTTAATTTTTCATTTGCTATTGTCGGCCCGTGGTCAACTTTTTCATCCATTAAAATTATGGTTACGCCGGTTTCTTTTTCGTCGTTTAAAATCGCTGATTGTATTGGGGAGGCCCCGCGGTATTTTGGCAGAAGCGAGGGATGGATATTCAGAAAACCATATTTGGGAATTTCCAAGTATTCTTTGGGAATTATTCTCCCATAAGCGGCGACAACGCAAATATCCGGGTTTAATTTTTTAAAATCTTCAATGCCTTTTTCTAAATCCCAGAGAATAGGGGAGCAGCCTCGTAAAGGGGCGTGGCCCCCACGAGGCTTTACGCCCCCTTTTTTCAAAGCCTCAAAAACCGGCTTTGAGAAAGATGATGTTCCGAAAAAAAATAATTTCATGAATGAATCGAATACGCCCTCACGGGCTCCTTTTTATATTAAAACTTCATCCCAAATTCCGCCGTTGACATAACTCAAAATAAGGCATAATATAATTTATTCTGTAAAAGGGGGAGGCAATGAATATTAACAGTCCGGGAGACGCTAATGAAAAGAATCCAGTACATTGTTATGGGTGTGATGAAATTGTAATTGCGGCTAGAGAACACCACAAAGAGAAACACTTCAGAACCACACACAAGTGTCCGAAGTGCGGTTATAGAGGAAGTCTCTTGACCATAAACGGAATACCCCAATTGAGGCATCCTGGCGAGATACCTGGAGCATAGTCGTAAAATTGTTCTTTTAGGAGGAGATAGCCATGACAGAACAGACAGCGAAGCAACGGCGTCCTTTTCACGAATCCATCGTCGATGCAATCCGTCGTGCCTCATACAGCGATATGAGGTGTCTAGGAAAACTCATCCAGGAGACCAAGATCCCAAAGGGTCACGACGCAATAATCGCCGCCTGGAATGATCGAAATGAGGAACTGTCTCGCGAGATGCGCGAGGCCGGTGATGTGTATGGCGATCTTTTCGAACAGAAACAGGAAGCTGAAGAAAAGGAAAGGGCGAAGAAACAGCAGAATGAAGTCGCCACCACATAACCTAGGGAGCACTTTTCCCGCCAAGCTTCACAAGGCGCCCGACCTACTGGTCCGGCGCCTTTTTCTTTCGGGTTTCGCTGGCGAGTTCTGACGAGGCGAAATCTTCTAATGATTTAGGTTGTGCGGGGCATGCCCGTTTTCTGAACTACAAGGGAGCAGGAACAAATAACCGAAAGAGGGTGAATAATTTGCCGGTTACAACATAGGGTAGGGGATTCCCTATTTGTCGGCAAATTTTAATGAGGTCAATTTCTTAATTGCGAATGGTACTCTCTGAGGGTTATTTGTCTGCGACGCTTGAGAGAAGAAAACGGGCATGCCCCGCGCTATTTATCCGTAATCATAACCCCTTGCAGATGGTCGTATTCGTGCTGCAAGACCCGGGCCAGCATGCCTTTGGCGATAAACTTGTATTTCTTTTCGTTCTCATCCACTGATTTAACCTTCACCTTTTTCGGCCTTTTGATTTTCAACCATGTCTCCGGAATGCTCAAACAACCCTCTTCAAGCTCTTCAGAATCTTTTGAGTATGGCTTTACTTCCGAATTTATGTAGACGCTCGGCGCGTTGTGTTCCTTAGCCAATTCTTCATCAATCACAAAAAGGGCCATATCCAAACCGACCTGGTTCGCCGCTAAACCAATGCCATTGGCTTCTTTCATCGTTTTTTTCATCTTTAAAATAACCTTTTTCAGTGAAGGCGTTATTAAACCAATTATTTTTAGTTTTTGGGACAGAATTTCAGCCGGTTTTTTGACAATTTCCATCTTATTTGTCGATTCGTAAACGAAAAGTTTCCCCGGGGTTTTTACATTTTTGGACTGTTTTATTTTTGAAAATATCCGGTAGGCCGGTCTAAGCCCTATATTTTTAATTATCCCCAGATACATCGCGAATTTTTTGGATTCCCCGGCGTATTCTGATATTTCTTTGGCCAAGGCGTGGATCGGACCATGAATCCCGCGCTCCGGCTTTTTCTTCTTTATTTTAGCGAATTCTTTTCCGATTTTAGTCAAACCGGCCGATATTCTCATTACCTCAAAAATAGTATATTATATTAATTATGTCTAACCAAATTCGAGTCAGAATCGCCCCAAGCCCTACCGGGCCACTTCATATAGGCACCGCGCGCACGGCGCTTTTTAATTGGCTTTTTGCCCGAAAAAACAAAGGGGATTTCATCTTAAGAATTGAAGATACTGATTTGGAACGCTCTGACCCGAAATTTGAGGAAGAAATCAAGGACTCTCTGGATTGGTTAAACCTGGAATGGGACGAATTTTACAAGCAAAGCGAGCGAATCGGGGTTTATAAAAAATACCTGCAAAAACTTCTGGATGAAGGTAAAGCATTCTGGTGTTATCACACGATTGAAGAATTAGAACAAGAAAAAAAAGAACAGACAAAACGAAAAGAAGCGCCGCGCCATATTTGTCAGCATAAGTATATGAAACATGAAACAAAGAACATGAAACAGGGGATTATTAGATTAGCGGTTGATGAAAATTCAACTAGAATAATTCACTTTAACGACATAATCCGCGGAACGATTGAGTGGCAAGAACGTTTGATAGGGGATTTGAGCTTAGCTAAAAACTTAGAAACGCCTTTATATAATTTTGCTGCCGTGGTTGACGACTATGAAACAAAAATTTCGCATGTAATAAGAGGAGAAGACCATATTTCAAACACGCCGAAACAGATATTAATTCAGGAAGCGCTTGGATTCAATTCTTTCCAATACGTTCATCTGCCTTTAATTTTAGGATCGGACAGAACTAAACTTTCAAAAAGACACGGGGCAGAATCGATTCAAGAGTATATGGATATGGGCTATTTGCCAGAAGCAATGATTAACTTTATGGCTTTGCTTGGATGGCATCAGCCAGAAGATATAAAGAGAAAAGGAGAAAAACCTGAAGATATTTTTACCATAGATGAACTGGCTGCCGTATTTAATTTAGAAGACGTCCAAAAGTCGCCGGCTGTTTTTGACATAAAAAAACTGAACTGGATGAACAGTTATTATATTCATCAATTGCCGCCGGAACAATTCAGAGCGGCGGTAGAGCCATTTATAATTAAAGAACTTGGCGTGAATGGCGTAAGAGACGAGTATTTGGATAAAATCCAGCACCTTATGGCCGAGCGCATGGAAAAATTATCCGACGTAAAAAATTTTGATTATTTTTTCAAAGAACCGGAATACAATAGGGGATTACTAATTTGGAAAACATTTACTAACGAAGAAATCAAGAGATCGCTCACTTTAACAAAAGAAGCGCTTGAACCGGTTGATTGGGGAATTTTTGACAAAGATTATATTAGAAAAAAAATAGATAATCTGGCTAAGGAAAATTTTGACGGCGATAGGGGAGCGGTCTACTGGCCTTTAAGGGTGGCCTTGACGGGCAAAGAAGCATCACCTGACCCGATTGATATACTGGCAGTTTTACCGAAAGAAACAGTCATTAAAAGACTTGAAAATGCTATTAAGCTTACACCATGAATTCTTTAGTTTTATTAGTCCTAAAACCGGCCAGATTTATTTTAATTATTGGCAAAGAAGCTTAAATCCGTTTGATTATATGTAATTATGACGAACATACTTATTTTGGGAGGAGGTTTTGGAGGAATCAGCGCCGCTTTGAAACTGGAAAGAGAATTAAAAAATAATTCCGATTTCAAAATTACCTTAATAGACCGCAATAATTTCCATTTATTCACTCCTTCTCTTTACGAAGTCGCTACTGTCTACGGCCTTATTCAAGATAATTTCGCCCAATATTTGAGAGGTTCGGTGGCTATTCCGATCAACGAAATACTGAAAGGTAAGAAAGTAAATTTCGTCCAAGCGGAAATAAAAGAAATAAACCTTAAAGAAAAATTTGTTGCCTCTGGCGGCGGGGCAAAATTAGATTTTGATTATCTGATTATCGCTCTTGGCGGCGAAACAGAGTTTTATGGCATTCCCGGCGTTCAGGAATATGCTTTTAACTTTAAGTCAATTGATAATGCGATAGGGATTTTCAAAAAAATCCAAGAAATTTATAAAAAATATCAAAAAGAGAAAGATGAAAAAGATTTAAGAATCGCAATAATCGGCGGTGGTTTCACTGGGGTAGAATTTGCTGCCGAATTGGGTTGTTGTGTGGGTAATATCATAAAAGATTATAAATTGAGTAAAACATGCACCATAATTTCCTTATTTGAGGCCGGGCCAGTAATTTTATCGGCCATAAATGAAAAATCAAGAAAAGCTATTGAGAAAAGATTGAAAAATGAGATGGTAAAAATTCAGATAAATTCACCAGTGGCCAAAGTCGGTCCTGATTACATTAAAATCGGAGATGGCGGAGAAGCATTGAATTTTGATTTAGTTGTCTGGGCAGGCGGAGTCCGCGGCTCAAGATTTTTAGAGAATTTAGGATTAAAGCTGACCAAAAAAGGAACAATTGAAATTAATGATTTTCTGCAGACAAAAAATCATGATGATTCTTTAAATGAAAAAATTTTTGCAATAGGGGATAGCGCAACTTTTATTGATCCAAAAACCGGAAAATCGGTCCCGGCAATGGCTTATGTCGCTTATGACCAGGGTGCGATTGCCGCCGAAAACATAATAAAAGACATTAATAAACAAAAATTAACCCCTTATAAACCGTTTTATGATGTCTGGATAGCGCCGGCCGGGGGCAAATGGGCCTACTTTTACTATAAAGGCATCGGCATTGCCGGATTCACGGGTTATTTACTAAAACAACTGGTTGATTTTAAATACTTTCTAAGAATTCTGCCGTTAAATAAAGCCCTGGCCCTTTTCTTTAAAGATTTGGTGATTTTTACGAGGAATGATTAATTATCCGTTTTTAATTCCGTGAAACTTACGATGGATCTCTCGAAGTCGCGGTTTGGTAATATGAGTATATATCTGAGTAGTGACTATACTTTTATGGCCCAAAAATTCTTGGACAGTTCTTAAATCAACTCCTTTCATTAATAAATCCGTTGCAAAACTGTGACGCAGTGTATGAACTGTAGTGATTATCGGCAGGCCGGCTAAAATCGCGCATCCCTTGACCGTTCTTTCAATGCTTTTAATGCTCAGCTGGCTGCCCGGAGATTTACCCCTATAGTTTATAAATAAGGCCTTATTATTGTCTTTTCTTGTTTCAAGGTACTTTCTTAGCCAATTAATTGCCCTTTCCGATAAATAAACCGTTCGTGGCCGGTTGCCTTTGCCGATAATTGATATCTCTAAATCTTCAGTCGTGTTTTTAATTTTTATTTGCTCGCGATTCAAACTTGCTAATTCAGCGACTCTTAAACCGGTGGAGAAGAGGATTTCCAATATAGACCTGTCTCTTAATCCAATGACTCTGGAGGTGTCCGGAACGCTGAATAGTTTTTCAAGCTGTTCTAAGTTTAAAAAATGTAGAATTTTTTCTCCTTTTTCTTTTGGCAGTTTTATTTTTTCGGGGGGCAGAGAAGTGATGTCTTTTTCAGCGAAATAGGTCAGTAAAGATCTTAAAGCGATTAGATAGTAGTTCTGAGTCGTTTTTTTCAAAGGCCTGCCGTCTCTGGATATGTGATGCCGTGAAAGGTAAAGCTTATATTGCCAAATATGATCAGGGGAGAGATCAGCTGGTTTTACATTATCTAATTTATTTTTTTTAAGCCAATTTAAAAAAATTTTTAAAAATCTGGCATAGTTCTCCTGTGATTTGCTGGATAATCCTTTTTCTATTTCAAGCCAGTCCAAAAAATCTGTTAGGTGCTGGGGGAGTGGTTTTTGATTTATATTCATGAAATATTTATATCCAAGGTGTATTAATCTACATTATGCGACATTGCATTAAATATAGTTCTACTGGTTTTTTAGGTCAATCCTCTCTTATCAACATTGGGATTTTAGGGATTTTAATTTAATTATAAACAATGCTAAATTATTTTTTTAATGGTAGACTTAAATAATGTTTTACGCTGACCTGAATCATTTCAAGGGCAAGACCGGGTACGAGATAGATGGCATCTGGTATCCCCGAGTTACCTCTATCGTTTCTATTAAAGCTAAACCGGCCCTTTATAAGTTTTATGCTGATCAGGGCAGTTTTTCGATGGCTGAATCAATTAAATCAAAGTCGGCTGATGAAGGGACTCTTATCCACGAAACGGTAGAAGCGATACTCGCCGGAAAAACCACAGCTATCCCCCATTCTATCATGCCGGCCATCAGCGCCTTTTTAGAATTTAAGAAAAAAAATGAAATTATCCCGATGAAAATAGAAGAGCGGGTCGTTTCAAAAAATCACTGGTATGCCGGAACAGTTGATGTTATCGGCAAATTAAACGGTCAGCTCGGAGTTCTGGATATTAAAACTTCTTATTCCATTTACCGCGACTATGGCCTTCAGACCGCCGCCTATGCGGAAGCAATTAAAGAAAATAATATTTTCCCCACGACCAGATGGGTTTTAAGGATTGATCAGGCAAAGATATGCACTAAATGCGGGGCTAAAATGCGCGAAAAAGGCGGCAACGTAAAAGTGAGGGGCGGGGTTTCGGAATGCCAGCATTCTTTCGGCCCAGTTACCGGCGAAATTGAATTGAAAGAACTGGATAATTTTGAAAATGACATAAAAGCTTTTTTGGCTTGTAACAGCTTATGGGTCTGGGAGCACGAGCATTGGATTAAAAGGATTCGAAACGGCCTCTCCCCCTATTAAAGGCAGTTCCCGGCCAAAGAGTAGCCGGCCGAAATCGCTTCTTTTTCGGAATTAAAAAATAATTTATTTTCTTCTTTTATCTGTTTAGCGCCGGGGCACCACAAAAAGTGGTATTTTCCAGAAGTTGATTTTTTAGACGCTACAACTCGAAAATCTACTCTTTCCACTGCCCTATTTTCTATATTATTCGCATCCCCTTCATTTGTATTAATTCGTATATTAGCATTGGGTTGGAAAATTTCCTGAATGCTTGCTTTTTCTATTTTTATCGGCTGGCTGACGGTTTTTGAAATCCGGCCCAGCTGAAAACTTAAAAGAGTGATTAAAACGATTAAGAATATAAGGAAGAGGTTTTTCTTGATTGTTTGAAAAAATTCTGTTAACATAAGAAAAAAAGGTGGGCTCCCGCCTTCGCTAAAGCTTGCGCCACCGCTGAAGCCAGCTATGGCGGCACGCGGTCGGCGGATGCTCATAATTGCAGCTATTCGCTGCGCTCATAGACAATTATGGCACATACAAAACAAAAAGGTTCGTCTAAAAATAACCGGGAGTCAGAATCAAAACGCCTTGGCGTTAAGCTTTTTGGCGGTCAGGTTGCGCGACCGGGCAATGTAATAATCAGGCAGAGAGGCACTAAATATGTACCTGGTCTTGGGGCGAGATTAGGCGGCGATGATACTATTTATGCTATAAAAGAAGGAAAAATATTTTTTAAAACCAAAAAAGTTTCAAAGTTCGACCGTTCAAAAAGAATCGTTAATATCGTTAATGTAATTTAGCTTCTTTAAATTCCAATTACTTCTACTTCAAATTTAGTCTCAATATCATAATATTTAAATAAGGCCTGATGAACGCCAGCTTTTTTTATCTGATTAAAAGTAATTTCAATATAATCAGGATTAATTTCAATCCCCCGCTCCCTTAATGACTCCCCTATTTTTTTAGATGTAACTGCGGCGTATAAATTACCTTTTTCATCGGCCCTCGTTTCGATAAGTAATCGAAAATCTTTTAGTTTTCCAGTAACTTCTTTCATCTTTTCGATTTCCCGCTGAACCTCTAAATTTTTTAATTTCTTCAACTCGTCGATCTTTTTTAAATTTTCCGCGGTGGCTAAAATCGCCAATTTTTTTGGCACCAAAAAATTCCTGGCATATCCGTGTTTAACCTCAAGGGTCTCCCCTATCTGCCCAAGGCCTTTGATGTTTTCGGTTAAGATTATTTTCATAACTACTACGAAATTACGAATCAGTACGAATATACGAATTTGATTTTAACTATTTACTATGATACAACAATTCTAGACCTTTTCAAGGATGGTGATTAATGGCTGACCTCAAGTTTCCAAATTTAGACAAAACAAAAAAAACCACGCTGTATATTCAGGCCAATATCGACCTAAATATTGAAATAATAGCCAACTTTGGGAGAAGGCCAAAAAAAGATATCATAGAGGAGGCTCTGATTTGGTATCTGAAGGAAAAAATAGGTATTCCTGATCCAACTCAACCGCCAACTCTTTCTTGGGCACCAAAATCTCCACAAGCCATCAAAGCGTAAGCAATGGTGGCTTCGTTGTTTTTAGCGAACTATAGCCCGTTTGGCGATGCCATATATTAAAAATTTGTAAAAAGCGCGAGGCATATGTCTCTCGGGAAGTTCTGGAGACCGAGTAGCAAGGTAAGTCAAGATTGTTTGAACCCCGAGCTTGTCGAGGGGAAGTCTTGACTTTACGAGGTCGTAAGTACAGCGAGCAAAACTCGCTGGGTTTTGCGAGCGGTTCCCGAAGACATATGCCGAGAGCAGCTTTTTATAAATTTTTAATCACTTCAATCGCCTTTTCCAACTGCGGATCCAGGTCACTTTTGATGTCTTCTTCGGTTCTCTCAACCTTAATGTCCGGCTCGATCCCTTCATCAGAAATTGACCGGCCTTTTGGCGTCAACCACTTTGCCACTGTAACCTTTAAAGCCGTTTTAAATCTTAATTCTTCAATCTGCTGAACCGAACCTTTGCCAAAAGTCTTTTCCCCTATTAATTTAACCCCTTTATTATCGTGTAAAGCGCCAGCCACAATTTCCGATGCCGAAGCTGAACCTTTATTTATCAATATCACGACTTTCACATCCTTCAAAAAGCCATTTGGTTTAGCTTTCAACTCATCTTTTTGGCCGATGCCCCGCTGAGCGGGGCCGTTGCCGAAATCCTCAATCACCACCACTTGGCCCGGCTCCAGGAAATAGCTTGAAATATCAATAGCTAAATCAAGAAGCCCGCCCGGATTGTTCCTTAAATCCAAAATCAATTTTTTGGCGGCGCCCTGTTTTTTTAATTCTTTAAGCGCTTGGTCAAACTCATTTTTAGCTATCTGATTAAAGCTGAAAAGCTGGATATGGCCTATGTCAGGCTCTATTTTTAACCATTTGACCGTCGGGATTTTTATCCTGTCTCTGGTTAGTTCAAATTCTTTAGTTTCTTCTTGGCTGTCTTTTTTTCTAGAAATAGTTAAAATAACTTTAGTTCCCCGTCGCCCCCTTATTTTCGAAACTGCTTCTTCTAAAGTGATTCCGGCGGTTGAATCGCTGTCAATTTTTAAAATTTTATCGCCGGCAATTATTCCGGCCCGGTCAGCCGGCGTATCCTTTAAAGGCGCAATAACTGTCAATACATCTTCCCTCATTCCAATTTCAATTCCTATTCCGGCAAATTCCCCTTTTATGTCTTCCTGCAGTCTCTTGGATTCTTTAGCTTCTAAAAATACGGTAAAAGGATCGCCGACGCTTTTTACCATTCCCTCAATTGCTCCAAAAATCATTTCTTGAGTGTTTAAATCTGAACGGCCGACGTATCTTTCGTGGATTAAATTCCAAGCATCCCAAAATAAACTAAAATCAACCGATTCGGGCTGGCCGAGATCTCTATTGATCAACTCTCTCAACCCGCCGCCAAAAGGCTCCCGGCTTTTTTGAAACTCAATCCCGCCGAAAAAACCGGCTACCAGAGAAATAATTATGATTGTAACGAGAGTTTTTCTGTTCATTTAAAGTTTCTTAATTATACTTTAAATCTCCTAAAATATCCAGAATTTCTTTTTTGAATCGCTCAAAGCTGAATTTTTTAGAATACTTCCCTATTGCCTCTTTATTATAGCGGCCATCTCTTATTTTTCTATCAATTGATTTTATCGCTTCGGCTAACTCGTCTTGTTTTAGTTTGTAAAAAAACTCTCCGGTTATGCCTTCTAAAACCGTTTCGGTTGCTCCGCCGGCATTATACGCCAAAACCGGTTTTCCAAAAGACATCGCTTCAATCGGCGAGATTCCAAAATCTTCTTCATTGCAAATAAGGTAAGCTAAGCAGTTTTGGTAATAAAAAGACAATTCTTCATCCGGCACAAAACTAACTAATTTTATATTCCCGCTCTCCCCTACTAATTTTTTCAAATGCTTTTTTTCCGGACCTTCGCCGGCGATAATTAAATTAAACTCCGGTAAATTTTTAAAAGTTTCAACCGCCAAATCAATATTTTTATGCGGGTAGAGCTGACTGACAATCAAAAAATAATTTTGAAATTTAAAGTTAGCGATTAGCGATTGACGATTAGCGATTGTGTTAACTGGCGGATAAATCACTCTTACCTCGCGGCCATAATATTTTTTAATCCTTTCAGCCACATGATTTGAGTTGGCGATAACGATATCCGGCCTTTGGCCGGCCGACCAATCCGAAAGCCTCAATAAATGCTGCCCCAGTTTAATTAAAGACAACTTGAACCCACTCCTGCCTCTTTCTTTAAAATCCCTGACATATTCATGGGTTCTATCCCATAAAATACGGGAAGGGCTGTGATAGTAACAAATATGTTTTGAATCTTGTTTTACCAAAATACCGTGGCTGAATTCATGGTTTGAGGAAATAACCAGATCGAATTCTGATAAATCAAAAGATTCCACAACCAAAGGCATTAAAACTTTAAACCAAGGATGGAGTTTTTTTATATTCGGGATTTTTTGCAGAAACGAAGGAATTATTTTTGCACGAGGAAGATATTCGGAAGCGAATTTTTTATCGTAAAAAAGAGTATAGATTGGTGCTTCCGGGGAAATTTTATGCAAGGCGATTAAAACCCTTTCGGCGCCTCCTAAATGAGTAAGCCAATCGTGGACAAGAGCTATTTTCATTCACGGTTTTCTAATCCTAACGATATCATCTTCTCGTGATTATATTCCTCTTATAAATATCCAAATTTTCCAGAACCATTCCAGTCCCTTTGGCTACGCAAAGAAGCGGCTCATCGGCGATGTGCGAGGTAACACCAGTCACTCGGGTCACAAAAACATCCATGTTTTTTAGAAGAGCGCTGCCGCCGGTAAGCATTATCCCCCGTTCAATTATGTCGGCGCAAAGTTCGGGCGGAGTTTCCTGCAAAACCTTCTTGACCACCTGGCTGATTTCTTTCAGCTGTTCCTGAATAGCTTCATTGACTTCATTAGAAGTAATATCGATCGTTTTAGGAAGACCGGTAACCAGGTCACGGCCTCTAATAGATAATGTTTCTTCGCTAGAGATTCTCACCGCTGTCCCGATATTTATTTTAATCAATTCGGCTGTTCTTTCGCCTATCGCCAGATTGTGCTTTTTTTTGACGTAATCAATAATTCCTTGGTCAATTTTATTGCCGCCACATCTTATGCCGGCGCTTACCACCACTCCGCCCAAACTAATTATGGCTACTTCAGTCGTGCCGCCGCCGATATTAACCACCATGTGGCCATAAGAAGAATTAATCGGGATCCCCGCGCCGATTGCCGCCAAAACCGGCTCTTTAACAAGATAAACCGCTTTTACTCCGGCATTCATCCCAGCTTCAATCACCGCTCTTCTTTCGGTTGAATTTATGGCCACCGGCACCGAAATCAAAATTTCTTTTTTAGAAAAATTGAATTTATTGAACGATTTGTTAATAAAGTATTTTATCATTGCCTGAGTCACTTTATAATCGGCAATCACCCCTTCTTTAAGGGGTTTGACCACTGAAATCGTATCCGGCGCCCGGCCGACCATTTCTTTGGCTAAGCTGCCCACGGCCAGGATGCGGTTATCAAATAAAGAAATGGCCACCACCGATGGTTCATTGATTTTAATGCCGTTGCCCGGAACAAAGACAAGAGTATTGGTTGTTCCTAAATCTATCCCGATTTTTCTGGACATTGTTAGATTCACAATTTAACAAAATTAGTGTAAAATGACAATCTATGGGTAAAAGGTCGAAAAACCTGATTTTAATCGGTTCGTTTATTTCCTTTTTTATTTTAAGCTATCTGATCGTACTATACGCTTTCGGCTACCAGTTTGATTTTAAAAATTTAAAATGGATAGAAACCGGAGGTATTTTGGTTAAAGCAAATCTAGACGGAGTTAAAGTTTATATCGACGGCCAGCTTAAAGGTAAAACTTCGTTTTTATCAAACACATTTGTTGAAAAAAACCTTTTGCCCGGAAAGTACGAATTAGAATTTCAAAAAGAAGGATTCTCAATTTTAAATAAAATCGTTGAAATTAAATCCGGCGAAGCGAGCCAGTTAGCCAATCTTTATCTGACCGAGGTCGAAGAGATAAACGAATTTATTGAAAACTCTAAACCGATAAAAGAAAATCCAGACTATTTTATAAGTAAAACCGACGGCCTCCTTTATCGGGAGTTTGAAAATGAGAAAATAGAAAAAATTTCTTCCGAGTCGGTTTATATAAAAAATTTCAGTTTAAAAATCCTGCAGGAAAATGTCTATCTGGCTTCCCGCGACTCTAAAGCGCCGGGAGCCTTCCTGCTGGATTCGAAAGGCCAATGGCTGGAAATCCATTCTTTGCCGACTAATGACCTTATTTTATCGCCGGACAACAGAAAACTGGCCGTAGTCGGCCCAAATGAGATAACTATTTTATGGCTCAAAAATGAGAATGGGCCGCCTTATTTTGAAAAAAGCCACAAAGAAACTTTGAAAATCAGGGAAACAATAAAAAAGGCATTTTGGTTTAAAACCGGCTGGCATATCATCTACCTGACCGAAAACGGCGAAACCCATTTTTTAGAAATAGACCCTCTTGGCGGCCGGAACGATCTAGTTATTTAGAAAAGAAAACCCGCCGAAGCGAGTTTTCCGCTGGCGGGTTGGGCTAGTTCTTTTGAACTGGCATTGCTGGTCAGGCATCAGCTATCGCACATTCGTTTGAGCAATCGTTCAGTCGCTTTTACTTCATAATCCGAATAGCGAATGTATTGAAGTTAAATTATTGTTTATTTCAATGCGGCGTCGCCCATCTTTAACTCAAAATTTTTTGAGCTTTTTTCTTAGATCAACTATTCCACTACCAGTTTTAACCCAATTACCTTTTTCGTCTTTCTTTATACCTTCCCAAGACATCGCCCTGCCTTTACCATCGGGATAATTAACATCTTCCTGGCCCCAGATCCATTTATAGGCTTTCAATATAACTTCGGGTTCTTCACCATTTATATCTTTCCATTTAACATCTCTGAGAACGTCATCCGGTTCCTTTCCATTATAGACTTTTTCCAAAGCGTTTATAATTTCTATTGTTCCTTTAGGATCTTTATGGCTCTTTTCTTCTAAATCTTCAAATATATTTTTATGAGAAATGAGCCATAATGTTTTATCAGTAGGATTAAATATCCAAACCATAAAATCTTCTCGTTTTATGGTGCCAAAAGTAAATTTACCGCCCGGTTTTGTTATTACTATTTTCCTCCCATCTTTTAATGATTCGACTTCGTATCCCCTATAAGCGATACTCTCCAACTCTTTTCTAAATCTGTCTTTAGGAGCATTCTTAATTTTAAGATCGGTGAGATTAATTTCGTGAGCATAAATATTTATTTTTGCTTTTCTTTTTGTATTTACTTTGTCAACTTTACTCATATCGAAGAAAATACAGAATTAGATATAGATGCCTTAAGACGTCTAACAGATAAATCTAAATATTCTTTTTCAGCATCAATGCCTATGAATTTTCTCCCGTTTTTTATCGCGGCCAATCCAGTTGTTGAACTGCCGGTAAAAGGGTCTAATACTATATCGCTCTTATTAGTGCTGGCTAAAATGATTCTTTCTAATAAAGCTACTGGTTTTTGAGTCGGGTGCTTGCCGAATTTTTTTTCTTCTTTTTGAGGCGTGATAAATGACCAAATTGTTCTCATTTGTTTATCAGAAACTTTAATTAAATCTTCCGGCCATTTTCCGGTTCTCATTAAGTTATAATTAAAAGTATGTTTGGCTTTCTTGTCTTTTCTTGCCCAAAGTAATGTTTCGTGGCTTGCAGTAAAATAACGGCCACTAAGATTCGGTGATGCATTAGGTTTAAACCAGGCAATATCATTGAGTATATGATAGCCGAGTGACTGCAAAGCATAACCGCACTGATAAATAGAGTGGTAGGTGCCGCTAATCCAAATAGTTCCGCGAGGTTTTAATACTCTTTTACACTCGCTAATCCAATTTATATGAAACTGGAGATCTTCTTCAAAGCCATTGCTTTTATCCCAGTCGCCTTTATTCACACTCACTCTTTTACCGGCATGAACGGTAAATCCTCCATTTGATAAGTTATAAGGAGGGTCGGCAAAAATCATATCTATAGAGTTTTCCGGTAGTTGTTGGAGTAGTTTAAGAGAATCACCGTGATACAAAACAAAATTATCAGCTGTAAAATAAGGCTTTTCTTTTACCTTGGATAAAATTTTACCGTTAGTCCCGTCCGCCATAAGAAAATTATCTCTATTTTTTGATAATAAATCAATATTAACTTCAACGGCTTACCCTAGTCGGTCTATTAAGAAAAAGTGCCCAAGTGGGTGCTTTTTCAAAACTTTTTAGCGCTTCGCCCACTGCGGGGCCTTACGGGCTTTCTTTAATCCATATTTCCTGCGTTCTTTGATACGGGAGTCCTGGGTCAGATAGCCGAATTTTTTGAGTTTCTTCTTATAGTTGATGTCAAATAAAACCAAAGCCCGCGATATTCCAAGCCGAATCGCCTCGGCTTGCCCTTTTAATCCCCCGCCTCCAACCTTTACAGAGCCCTTGAACCTGTCCAGTGATTTTAATTTTTTCAACGGTTCTTCAACCTCGTTTTGAAGAAATAGATCTTTGAAATATTCCTGATAAGGCTTTTGATTAATTGAAATCAGGCCTTTGTCTTCGGGAAATTTATCGCCGGCTTTCTTAGTAAAAAGTCTTACTCGGGCAACTGATTCTTTTCTCCGGCCGACTGCTTCAAGATATCTCTCTCTTTCTTCAACGGCTTCCTCTGTTTTCACCTCTTTTTTTATCTTCGTTTTTGCTTTAGGCATCGGGTTATTTTATTTCAAGATTCTTTATCATTTCTTTCCTTAACCTGTTTTTGGGCAGCATTCCCCAGACCGCGCGTCTTAAAACTTCGTTTGGATTTTTTTGGAAAACGTCTTTGACTTTTTTCTCTCTTAAGCCCCCGGGGTAGCCGGAATAATGATAATATTTTTTTTGCTCCATTTTTTTCCCAGTCAGTTTTACTTTTTGAACGTTTTCAACCAAGACTTTTTCACGAGATAAAATATGGGGCTGAAACTTAGGATTAGTCTTGCCGCGTAAAATAGAGGCTACTTGTGAAGCCAGGCGCCCCAAAGATTGATTTGTTGCATCTATTCTGTAAATCATGTATCTTCCGGAAGCCTTGCTTCCGGAATCTTAAATCTATTACACCAATTCAATAATCGCCATTTTCGCGCCATCAGATTCACGAGGCGCTAATTTTATTATTCTGGTATAGCCGCCACGCCTTTCTTTGTATGAAGGGGCGATGTCATTGAATAGTTTTTGAGTAATTGAATTGGGTAAATATCTTCTGACCTGGCGTCTTTTATGAAGATCGCCCGCCTTGGCTTTAGTAATCAGAGGTTCTATGAACCGTCTTAATTCTTTGGCTTTAGCTTCAGTGGTTTTTATTTTTTTATGAAGCACCAGTGAAGAAACAAGGCTTCTGAATAAAGCCTTCCGTTGTTCTTTAACTCTCCCGAATTTTCCCCCTTTCTTTCTTTTACGCATAATTAAACTTTGAAACTTTTAAACTTTTTCTTTCTTCGGTCTTCCTCTTTTCTTCTTAGACTTATCTTCTTTACTTTCAGAAAATATCGGTTTTTCCCCTTTGGCTGGGTCTTCTGACTTTAAATTCACGTTCTCGCCTATGGTTTTAAACTGCTCAAGTAAAATTTCAACCGCTTTTTTTAAAACTTCTTCGGGGGCGGCGCTGCCGTCTGTTTCAATATTTATGAATAATTTATTGTAATCAGTCTTATCTCCTACTCTGATATTTTCAACCTGGAAACTGACCCTTTTTACCGGACTGAAAATCGCATCAATGGCTATTTCTCCCACTGAAAGTTTTTCCTTCTGTTTTTGTTCAACCGGCACATAGCCAATGCCTTTTTCCACTTCTATTTCCATATTCACTTCGGCACGCTTATCGCTGATTGTTAAGACTAATTGATCCGGATTAACTACGCTTGCGCCGGTAGGAAGTTTTAAATCGACGGCTTTAACTTCTCTTTCGCCTTTTACGGCCAATATCGCTTTAGCCGAATCAAGGCCGGACAATTTAAATCTGACTTTTTTTAAATTTAAAATTATATCCACCACATCTTCTAAAACGCCGGGGATAGTTGTGAATTCATGAGGTACGCCTTCTATTTTAATTTTAACCGCCGCTGCTCCCTCCATCGATGAAAGCAAAACCCGTCTCAATGAATTCCCTATGGTCGCACCATATCCGGTATAAAGGGGGCTAATTTCAAAAACCGTCCGGTTCCCCTGTTTTTCGACTACTTTTAATTCTCCGATAAGTATGGACATATTTATCTCGAGTAAAATTCTATTATAGCCTGAATATCTTTGTGATCAAGGCCGCTTTCGGCTAAATTCGGTAAATTTTTTATTCTGCCGATAAAACTTTCTTTATCTACGTCAAGCCAGCTCGGCGGCTGGTATTTTTTAAAAAATCTAGGCAAAAAAGAAGAAAAATATCTGTTCCCCAGATTACTTGGCTTTATTTTTATAGTATCTCCGACCTTAACCTTAGAAGAAGGAATATTAATAGGCTTTTCATTAACCAAGAAATGACCGTGGCTTACAAGTTGTCTGGCAGTATCTCTGGCGTCTGAAAAACCCATTCTGAAAACGACATTATCAAGCCTTCTTTCCAAATTTTGGATCAAGGCCTCACCTCTGTCGCCTTTTGATTTCAAAGACTGATCAATGTATTTTCTGAATTGTTTTTCTAAAACCCGATAAATAGCTCTGATTTTCTGTTTTGAAATCAGCTGAAGGCCGTACTCGGAAAGTTTTCTGCTTTTTGTTCTTCTGCCGTGCATTCCCGGTGGATAAGGTTTTTTTACGGTTGCCGCTTTTGGAGAATAAGAACGCTCGCCTTTCAAAAAAAGCTTTTCACCAAGTCGTCTTTCAATTTTTTCTTTTGGTCCGGTGTATCTGGCCATGATTTAGTTGATTAGTTTTAAACTAATCAACTACTTGATTAACTAATTTATACTCTTCTCGGTTTCGGCGGCTTAACTCCGCCGTGCGGAATAGCCGTTCTATCAATTATTCCTCTGATATCTATGCCGGCCGAAGAAAGCCCCCTGATTGCCGCTTCACGTCCGGGGCCGACCCCTTTGACATAAACCTCAGCCTCGGTAAAGCCAAATCTTTTAGCTTTTTCTGCAGCCGCCTTACCGACCAAAGTGGCGGCAAAAGGCGTTGATTTTCTTGTGCCTTTAAATCCGAGATTGCCGGCCGAAGCCCAAGCGATAACATCTCCTTTTCCATCGGTTACGGCAACAATCGTATTATTAAAACTCGAATTTATAAAAACATTGCCTTTGATTACTTGTTTTTTAGCGGTTTTTTTTGAAACCTTAACTTCAATCCCTTTGTCAACGGCCAATGTTTCGTCGCTTGATTTTGTAACTATTTTTTTCTTACCCATAAAATTTCTGAGTTTAAGTCGGGCTTGCCGGCGGTCTTCTTCCGGAACCCATGGTCTTTCTAATATTGCCGCGCAAAGTTCTTGAATTAGTCTTAGTCCGGCCGCTGATCGGTAATTTTTTGACGTGCCTTATCCCCCGCCAAGCCCCTATTTCTTTTAATCTTTTGATGTTTCCCAAAATTTCCCTTCTTAATTCTCCTTCAACCCGATAATTTTTTTCTATAATGCTTTGAATTTTATTTATCTCATCATTGGTCAATTCTTTTGCCCGTTTATCCGGATTCACACCGGCGGTTTTTAAAATAAGCTTAGTTAAAGTCGGCCCTATTCCATAGATGTAGGTTAAAGCAATTTCAAGTCTTTTGTTGTCTGGGATGTTAACCCCCGAAATACGCGGCATGTTACTTTTGTCTCTGTTTATGTTTTGAATTCCTGCAAATACAATATAAACGCCCTTTTCTCCGGACAATTTTACAGTTCCGACAGATTTTCTTAATCGAAGATTGAACTCTCAAAAAAATATCGATATATCGAAATATCTTATTTTATAATCTCTTTACTATTCTCCCTCTTTCGCCGTCCGGGCTTAATTCAACTAAAACCTTGTCGCCGATCATTACCCGGATATAAAAAAGCCTCATCTTTCCTGAAATATGGGCTAAAATTAATTTGCCGTCTGGAAGCTCAACCCTGAAGTAAGCGTTAGGCAGGCTTTCCTTGATTAAGCCCTGTTTTATATTTTTAGCTTTATTATTCAATAGCGCTTAGTAATAATAATATGATTAAAATAAAAAAGCAAGTCAAAGCAAATCTTTATTCCTTATTCAATTATTATTGCTATATTTATTCTATTAGCGTCTTTCGGAATCTTCCTTAGCCAAAAAGGAGGAAAAATCCGGGCTGATTCTATTTCGTTCAAACCGCTGAAATAAGAATCAGCTTCACTTATCCTTTTACCGGCAATATCCGAAATTATCTTCTTTTTGTCTATATTTTGGATAGTCTGGCCGGAAGAAACCAGTTTAAAAGATAATTCCCTTTTTTCTTTGTTCAATTTCGACTGATCATAATTTATTTTAATACCGCTTGCCACTAATAAATTCTGGGAATTTTTAACATACTGGGAAATAAAATCAACAATATCGCTCTCTTTAAAAACTACCAGGCTCGCTTTAATTTTAAAATCAACCCTAAATTCTTTAGTTAGATCGCCGGCGTTATTGGAATCACCGGTTTTTTCTATTTCCATGTTCAAAACTTCATCCAAAATTTTAAAATTACCAAGTAAAGCAAGCTCTGCCTTTATTTGGCTGACTCCTTCTTCTTTTATAATTTCTTCGGCTTTTTCTAAATCCTCTTTGCTTACGAAACTGGACTGGCCGACAAACCCTCCGGAAAGTTTCTCAAATGATTTTGCGTAAAAACCCTGATATTTTGGATTACCCAGAAACCCAGGTATCCTGAAATCGGAAGGCTCAATATTGTATTCTTCGCCAGCCCGATCAGCGACGATTTCAACCTCTATCTCGCCGGGCTTAAACTCACTGCCGATTATCTTACCGGGCACAGTTACGGCCTTTGGGATTCTAAAAGTCAGCCCTTCGGCTGTTTGAAGCCTTGTCGTGGCCACTAAAATCTGGGGCGAAGCGCTGAAATTATTGTAAATGAAGGCCCTGCCTCTGGCTTTCTGAAAAACATCTTTCTCGGCGCTTGAAGCAAATGTTTTAGAAATTAATTTTTCAACTTCAATCCATTGGCCCGGCACCATTCCGTAGATTTCATCGTTTTTAGTGATATCAGTTGAAACGACCACTGGTAAATTAATCGAAAAATCGACTTTACGGGGAATTATTTTTATATTCACTTCGTTTAAAGAAGAAAGGGCGATGAAAATAAATAAACCGATGGCAGAACCGAGAAGAGCCAGGATGAATTTTTTAGAATCTTTTTGCTTTAGCCTTGCCAGACGGGGCGGGACGCTTAGCGTCCCAAAGGGCCCCGCTGAACGGGCCACCGGTGTTTTTTCTGAAAACTCTGAATAGAAAGAAAGCAGGTCTTTGTCTTTCTTGGTGTTATTACCTTTAGCGGCAGTCCCGCTCGGCGGGGCGGCGGCTTTAGCATTTTGCCCGGAAGAAATTATTGAAACTTCTTTTTTTAACTTGTCGAAATGGGCTTTCAACTTTTCCAATTTGTTCTTGTTTTTAAAGACCGGGTTTGATTTTGGGACAACTAAAATTAAGCTGTCAGATCCGGATTCTTCGACTGCCTCCAAAATGTCTTCGAAATTGTCGCCCGAAGCGATGTTAATGATTTTCATAGTTTTATAAATTTTTTATCTTGACTTACTCTTGAGACTTTTTTGTGTTTTTCTTCCTCTTTTTTAACTTCTTCCATATTTATTTCCATTCCTTTTTCCTTAGCAATGTCTTGTACAATCTCAACCCCCACACCAATGCTTGACTGAGTATTAAAAACATAGGCGCCAGGAATAAATTTATACCCTTTATTTTTAAATTCTTCGACATCTTTTTCAATTTTTGGTATTTCTCTGCTAAGTAATTTTTCAAATTTTTGAAACTCTTCATTAAATACTTCCAATACTTTTTCCTCATTTTTCTCCAGATCGGGGTAATACTCTTTATAAATGTTTATTATTGTTTTAACAGAACGTTGTAAAAAATCATCGTGCAAATTCAGCTTTTTTGAATGCCTCATTATTTTTCTGATTAATTTTCTTAAAATATATCCTCGTCCAAGATTCGATGGCATCACTCCGTCAGAAATTACAAAAACGCCTGCTTTCAGATGATCAGAGATTATTCTTTCAAATTTTTGATTAGATTGATAATCGTATAAATTTTTGTTTCTTAATTCAGTTATTATCGGCGAGAACAAATCAGTTTCAAAAACTGATTTGCTGCCTTGTAAAACCATAACCAATCTTTCCAATCCCATTCCCGTATCAACCCCCTTTCTTTGAAGGGGAATTAAATGTTTTTCTTTATTGCAGTAATATTCATTAAAAACAATATTCCAAACTTCAATCCCATCGATATGAATTTCGGTGGTCGGCCCACAAGGACCTTCCTCGCCGGTTGGACCCCAAAAATTATCTTTTATTTCGCCGAAAAATATTTTTTCCTCGGGTATGCCCAGTGATTTCCAGATTTCCAACGACTCTTGGTCAATTGAAATATCATTTTTATCGTCGCCTTTGAAAACCGAAATTTTTATTCTTCTTAGAGGCACGCCAAAATCGTTGACTATCAAATCATAGCTGTGCTTTATCGCTTCTTTTTTAAAATATGAATCCTTGGCTTCCGGAAACTTGAAAGAAAAATTGCCGAGCATTTCAAAAAATGTCAGGTGGCTTTCATCACCGACTTCATCAATGTCCACGGTTCGCAGACATTTTTGAATAGAAGCTATTTTGTTTCCATAAGGCGAGTCGTTATCCAGATAATATTTCTTAAATTGCTGCATTCCGGCAGTAGTAAAAAGAACCGACTTATCTTCTGGAACCAATAAAGAAGAAGGTATTATTTTATGTCCCCGTTTCTCAAAAAAATCCAAGAATTTTTTGCGGATCTCTTGATGAGTCATTATTAATTGAAATAGAAACCTTCCCTCGGTTTCTCTATATTATATAACAAATGGAAAGCTACTTTCGCGTTTTTCGCTTTAAAATAATACAGAAAGCCGTGAGCCTGTATCAATTTCTGAGTCGGGCAGTGTTCTTGAGAAATGGCCGCTACCTTTATGAAGAATTGCCGAATGACAATTGCTGGTGGAGGATCCAGAATTGTCGGCAATTCGAATAAAGTGGCGCGCCATTTCCAAGAAGGGCTCCCAAACGAAGAAATTGATATAGGCGATAAGGCTTTCGTTTAAACAATTATCCCGCCGCCTAAAACTTCACTACCTTTATAAAATACGGCTGACTGCCCCGGCGCGATTGGAATATTTTCAACGGCAATTTTAACTTCGGCTCTATCTCCGCCATTTTTCAAAATCACGCAATCTAAATCCTTTTGCCGATACCGCGTCTTTACCTTGCATCTAAACGGCAGATTTTTATGACCGTTTATCCAACTAAAACTTTTAATTTGAATTTTGGAATTTAGGATTTGTTTAGAATTTAGAGTTTGGGATTTAGAATTTTCAAAGCTATCAACATGCAAAACATTCTTCAGAATATCTTTCCCAACCACGTAATATGGCTCCCCGGCATTTAAACTAAATCCATGCCTCTGGCCGATAGTATAAAACCAAGCGCCGTCATGCTCTCCTAAAACTTTGCCGTCGCTTTTTCTCACGACTAATCCTCTTTTCGGCTCAATGTATCTTTTCAGAAATTTACCAAACTCAAGCGGTCCGACAAAACAAATTCCTTGACTATCTTTTTTATTCCAATTCGGCAAACCGAATTTCTTAGCCATTCTCCTAACTTCTGTTTTTAGATAATCCCCTACCGGAAACAAACAATGTTTTAATTGATTCTGGGTAAGGGTGTACAAAAAATACGACTGATCTTTATTTAAATCTCTTGCCTTTAATAATTTTGATTTTTGATGTTTAATGTTTAATTTTCTAACGTAGTGTCCGGTGGCTATATAATCAACTCCGAACTTTAATGCTCTATCTAAAAACACGCCGAATTTAATGAATTTATTGCACATCACATCGGGATTAGGCGTAATCCCCATCTGATAGCCTTTAATCATATATTCAGCCACGAACTTCCCGTATTCTTTTGAAAAATCCCAAGTCAAAAGCGGAATTTCAAGTTTCGCCGCCACTCGTAAAGCATCTTCTCTATCTTGTTTCCATAAACAATCTATCTGATTATTTGTTATTTGTTTTTTATCATTTGTTGGTTGCCATGGACGCATAAAAACACCAGTTACATTGTAATTTTGTTTTTTCATCAAAGCCGCAACTACGCTTGAATCCACGCCGCCACTTATTGCTACCAAAACCTTCTTAGCCATTAAAGTATATTGACAACTTTTTAGATGCGGGGCAAGTCTTTTTCTATCTGGCCCGCTTTCTGTAAGACAAGATTTGAGTAATAACGGCAAATGCTCTGGCGGCAATTCGCTTTTCCACTCAAATAGGCGTTGGCTGCTTTTATTTCGGCTGTTTGATTTTGACTAGTGGCTCCGGCATTGGCCAAGTAAACGGCCGCGGCCATAAAAGCATCTTCAATACTCCAGGGATTAGGCGGGTTATGGCCGGTAAGTCTTGCAACCTCGGCTTCGTAGATAAGCCATGTTGAAGGAATAAACTGGGCCGGCCCGAGCGCTCCGCCGCAGCCGTAATTCGGCGCTCTTGAAACTTTAACTGAGTCAGAGTTTAATCCAAGCTTCCCGATTACCGCGAAAAAAGCGCTTTTTTCAGTTTCGGCCCGAGTCGGTTTGCCTCTTCTTTTATAGCAATTATACATATCATCAAGCCAATTGCCAGTGCCGACATTACGGCCAAGTCCTGATTCAACATCTAAAATGGCCAGTAAAAACGCTGGCCTGATGCCGACTCTTATCGCCGCGAGCTGGCCGAATTTCAGAGCTTCTTCTAAGGTAATCCCCTGCTCAAGTAAAAATCTGATCTGGTTCCTTATTTTTTCAATATCCTGATCAGTCTGTTTGGCCAGCTGTTGGAATTTTTTTTCTTCTCCTTTGGTTACTTTAAGAATATTATCTTTCTCTTTTTTTCTTGAATCGACTTCCCGTTTCTGAATTTCCTGAATATTTCTCAAGCCGACTTGTTCGGTCCGCCTTTGACCTAACTGATCCTGTCTTTGTTCAAGCTCTGTTTTTAATTGTTTTAACTCTTTAATAGTGAACTGGGCTTTTTCTTGGGAATCCCTGATACTTTCAAGATTACCAAAAAAATCGGAAAGGTCCCGATTTTTAAGCAAAATTTCAAATAGGTTTTCCTGATCGCTTTGATAAACCAACCTCAAGAACTCACCCAGGCTTCTTTTTATTTTTTCAATTTTAGAAAGGGCTTCATCTATACTTTTCACCGTTTCATCTATTTCTAGTCCGGTTTTCTGAATGGCTAAATCAAGAGTTCTTATTTCAAGCTGAAGCTGTTTAATCCGGGTGTCAAAAATAAAAATTTCGTTTTGGAGCGTTTTGGCCGCACCCTGTTTTTCGAGTATCTCTCTTTCATATTCCTCTTTCTGCCTTTCCAATTCCTGAATCTGACGCTCTCTTTCTGAAATTTCCTGCTGAACATCAGCCGAAGAACTAGAAGTTAGAAAATAGAAAATAGAAAATAGAAACAAAGAAATAAAAAATAATGATTTTTTATTATTCATTGAACTCAAAAATTACCGGACTATTATTTTCCCTTTAGCCGACGGAGCTAAGTGATCGTGATAAGGCCAAGTGCCTTTCTCGTTAAAAGTGAAAGAAAAACTTTCTCCTTTTTGAAGGCCGCGGCAAGCATCAAAAATTGTCATAGATCCGGGTGAATTGCATTTTGAAATACTGGAGCCGGGGTAAAATTCATGAGTTGGGTGTACGGCCGAGGCCGGCCAATGGCCCTGACTGCTTTGATTAATAAATCTGACTGTGTTGCCGGCATTGATGACGATTTCAGCCGGGTTAAAACCGCTATCAATCATATCAATAACGTATTCCAGAGGCGGAGACGGGAATAGTGAAACCTGTTGTTGAGTCGGAGTAGCCGTCGTTTGTCTAAAACCAATCTCTTCCCTTTCTCCTCTATTCCTTAAAAATACAATAACCCCGGCAAAAAAGACTATCAAAATAATAATTACTAAAAGATTCCTATTCATAATTCAATTATACCAATCTTAAAATATTGTGTAAACTGCTCCGGCGGCGAATAGAATTAAAACAATATTTAACAACCAGGGCGGGAGATTTAAAGAATACTCTGGATCCCGAGTGCCTGATTTTCTCGCTGATTTATAAATAGAAACTAAAATTATGCCTTCAATCCCAATAGCCACCGACCCAGCCAATGATATCACCTCAATAAAATTTCTGACTCCAAACCAAAATAGAAAGAAAGGCACAAAAACGGTTAAAGCCCAGGAATTCAATTTTTTAAAACCGTAGTCGAGGCGGAAGGTTTCAGCTAAAACCAAGGCCAGAGCTAAAAAAGAAGTAGTGATAGCCAAAAGACCAAAAATAGATACTAAAAAAATAATCCGGTAGTCAAGAAAATCAGCTAGCCCGCTGACCACATCCGGCGAAGTGGTCTCTCCAGAAATACCGACCACTGACAGAGTAAAAACAAAGTAAAGAATCGCTGGAATTAAACTCCCCCACAAAATTGCTTTCTTCAAAAGATCCGGTCTTCCTTTGATTATTTCTTTCTGAATCGGAATCGCCGAAAAACCGGCATAAGCAAAAAGTAAAACCCCGTAGGGCAAAAACCAAAATTCTCTATTAAACAAAGTGATCAAATTCTGAAGTTCAATTTTCGGCGCGCTCAAAATTAAAATTAATAAAACAATAACCATAAAAAAAATAACCATAAAAAATTCAAACCAGACCACCGTCCTCAAACCGGCCAAAACCGCTAAAGAAGCAAAAATAAAAAACAGGGCGCTATAAAAAGCGGGGGAAGCGTAAAATTGAGAAACAAAAATATTAAAAAGAAAACTTCCGCTTATTATTATGTAGGCTAGGAGTGCCCCATAAATTCCGATAAACCAGGCAAGGGTGGCTATTATTTTTGCTCCTTGGCCCAAATAAATTTTGGCGTAGCCGGTGAATTGATGCATTTCTTTGGTCCTTAAAACCACTTCGCCGAAAATCAAATTTATTAATAAGCTGACCGCGCCGATAAAAACCAAAAACAAAAAACCGGTCAAAAAACCGGCCTTGGCGAATGAAAATGGGATTCCGAAAACACCGACTCCGACAATCGTTCCGGTTAAAATTGAACTGGCGTATAAAAAATCTTTTCGGCCTCCTCTAAAAAGCAATTATAAAAATAAAAGTCAGCCACAATACTGCGACCAAAAGAATACTTCTCCCTTCTTTATTCAACTGGGGCCTTTTCAAAAAGTAAAGCCCCAAAATCAGTCCGACGATCGGCGCCAAAATGGCCGAAATCAGGCCGACTATCAATAAAGACTTTGATGACGGAAAAACTATAAATTCTGAATTCATGAAAGGTAAGCTCTCTGCCCTGCAATCAGGTTTCGGGTTTGAATTTTTTGCTCCTTAGAATCTTTAGGCCATCTCAAAGCCGCTTTTAAAACATCGTCCATGTGTTCGACAAAAATAAAATCCACTTCTTTTTTGATTTCTTGGGGTACATCATCAAGGTCTTTTTCATTGTCTTTAGGCAGAATTATATTCTTAATGCCAGCCCGGTGAGCAGCCAGAACTTTTTCTTTAAGTCCGCCGATTTCAAGAACCTTGCCTCTTAAAGTTACCTCTCCAGTCATGGCCACGTCTTTTCTGACTTTAACTCCGGCAAAAAGCGAAACCAAGGCAGTAGAAATGGTTATCCCCGCTGAGGGACCGTCTTTGGGAATTGCGCCTGAAGGAACATGGATGTGGATGTCGTAATTGTAAAAGTTTTTTGCCAATCTTCCGATGCTTGAAGTGTGAGCCCGGGAAAAAGATAAAGCCGTCTTAGCCGACTCCTTCATCACATTGCCTAAATGACCAGTAAGTTCCAGCTTCCCTTTACCCGGCATTTTGGTTACTTCAACAGCCAAAACTTCCCCGCCGACTGAAGTCCAGGCCAATCCCGTGGCTACCCCAATTTCGTCTCTTTTTTCGGCTAATTGGGAAGTGTACCTTTCCGGACCCAAGAATTTCCTCAAAGAAGTAGCTTCAACTGAAATTTTTCCGCCTTTCCGATGATTTTCAACTATATCTCTGACATTTTTCCTAACCACTTTGGCTAATTGCCTTTCCAAATCCCTGACTCCGGCTTCGCGGGTGTATTTAGCGATTATCTCTTTGACTGCCGGGCCGGTGAAATTAACTATTTTCTCGACTCCATGCTCTTTAACAAGCTTGGGAATCAGGAACCCCTCGGCAATATGAAATTTTTCATGCTCGGTATAGCCGGGGAATTCTATTATTTCAAGCCGGTCTCTCAAGGCCGGCGGAATGGTATCTAAAACATTGGCCGTAGTAATGAATAAAACATTAGACAAATCAAATGACACCTCTAGATAATGGTCTGAAAAAGAATAGTTTTGCTGGGGATCAAGCGCCTCTAAAAGAGCGGCTGACGGATCACCCCTGAAGTCGTAGCCAATCTTATCTATTTCATCAAGCATGAAAACGGGATTATTTACTTTAACTGTATGAATGCCCTGAATAATCCGGCCGGGCAAAGCGCCGACATAAGTCCGGCGGTGCCCTCTTATTTCGGCCTCATCCCTTACTCCGCCCAAAGAAATTCTTAAAAATTTACGGCCTAAAGCCCTTGCAATCGACTGGCCGATTGAAGTTTTTCCGGTTCCGGGCGGACCGATGAAACAAAGAATCGGGCCTTTAATTTTACCAACCTGCTTTTGAACGGCCAAATATTCTAAAATTCTCTCCTTGGCTTTTTCAAGACCGTAGTGGTCTTCTTCCAGAATTTGGGAAGCTTTTTTAATGTCTATTTTGCTTTTAGTCGAATCTGACCAAGGAACTTCAACCAACCAATCAAGATAAGTCCTGATATAGGAAACCTCGGGGCTGAAAGACGGCATTTTTTCCATCCGCTCAAGTTCTTTAGATGCCTTAGCCTCGACTTCTTTAGGCATTTTCGCGTCTTTTATTTTTTTGCGGAGGGTTTCAAATTCAGTTTTTTCGCCGGAGAGTCCCAGTTCTTTCTCAATACTCCTAAGCTGCTCACGGAGATAAACTTCCTTCTGCATTTTACCAAGCTGTTTTCTGGTTTCTTTAGCTAGTTTTTTCTCCGTTTCTAAAATCTCGACTTCTTTAAGAAGCTTCTTATTGATTTCCCTAAGGGGCCCCCTTATATCAACCGTTTCGAGTATCTTTTGTTGATCGACAACACTAAGATAACCAAGCATAGAAAGCTGGGAAACGAGTATGTAAAGAACCTGTTCATAATCCTTGATATTTTTGATTAAATTGAGAAAATCCTGGGGAAGAGGCCTTATGACTTCGGAAATCTTGGCGAAATTTTCCAAAATTGACCTGATTAAAGCTCCGGCTTCAACTTCTCCACTGAATTCAATAGCCAAGGGTTCTATTTTGGCTGAAAGATAAGGCTCGGTTTGGGGATAGTTTAAAATTCTAACTCTTTTAATGCCTTCTACTTCCACCCGAGCTTGACCGCCGCTCATTTTCATAACCATATTTATTTTGCCCAGTGTCCCGACAGAGTAAAGATTTTCCGGAATAATATCTTCGGAGTGGTTTTTTTGGGTTACGAAGACAGCCAGTTTGTCTTCTGACATAGCTTTGTCCAAAGCGGCCATGGTTTTAGACCGGCCGATTAAAAGAGGCAGAGGCACGATTAAAGTGGGAAGCAAAACCACTTCCCGCAAAGCGATTACCGGAAGTTCTTCTTTAACTATAAAATTATTTGCTTTAAATTCTGCCATCTTTTTACTTATTATTTTTTACTTATTACTTAAATAAACTTCGTCGCCTTCTTTCACTTTCTCCTTCACTTTTATCCCGACCACGTCACCTTTTCCGGCCTCGTCAATCTGGTCATGCTCAATCTGCATTGAATCAACTGTTTGTTCAAAATCGACGCTCTTGCCCTTTAAATGAACAGTATCTCCCTTTTTCAGCTTATCCGATAATTCAACGATTCCGACGCCGATACCGTTATAATAATGAGTTATTTTACCAATTAATTTTTCATCCACCCCGTTAAGAAGTAGTATCAGCCACACACAGGTTTCACCGATGTATCTTTGATACTTACTTAAATTATACTATCACTTTGTGATGCTCCCCGCTAGGCCCCGTTAGAGGCCGCAAGGGCTCACAGCGTGCCTCTGCCTCTAACAGGGTAGGGCTACTTCTAACGGGGTCCATCAAGTTTTTATGTAAACATTATAAACTCTTTCGACCGTTATTCTCCTGCTGGCGGAGAAATTTTAAGTTCTTCTTGTTCTTGTTCGATTAATTTTACGAGCTTAGTCACCAGTTCTTTCGGTTCATTAGAAAAAACCACTTTGCCGGCGCCGTGCCGATGAGGATCTTTGATATTAATCAAAAGGTTCGAAATTTCTTCGGCCGCGCCGCCGGTGCCGGTTAAGATCCCGATTGGCTTATTGTCTTCCAAAGCAATCGTAAATTCATTCAAAGTTCCAAAGCCGCCGCATATAACTATAACAGCGTCGGCAGACTTTGTCAATAATAAATTCCTTCCTGAATAATCAAATCCAGTAAAAATAATAGTGTCATAATATTGGATCGGAAGTTTATAGGTTTTCAGGTGGTGCTGATAAGAAGCGGCTGGGCTCACGCCGATGACAATGCCGCCTTCCTCTTTCGCTCCCTTAGCTGAAAAATCAGGAATACCGCTAGTGGCGCCGGTAAGCAGTATCCCGCCTTGGCGGATTATTTCCCGGCCGACTTCTTCGGCTTTTTGGGGCGCGTCTATTTCACAAAAACCCGGATCAGCCGCTCCGGAAACAGCAAACTTATATTTCATTATTTAAATATACTCCGTACTTTTAAAAAAATAAAGCTACAAGATATCCTACTATCGACATAGCTGCAATCGGCGGCAAGGCCGCCATCGGCCGCCTGGTTTTCTGGGTAATGAAAAGATAATAAGTCAAAAAGAGGCCGAGCATAGAAAAAAGGAAAACAACCAGTCCGCTGGCCAAACCGTGAAATCCGATAACCGAGGCAATCAAAAGAAGCGGCATAACTATATCGCCTGAGCCTAAAATCATAAACTCGCTACCGGGCACTCTGACATTTCTAAGATTTTCTTTCCAGCCCTGAAATTTTTTGGGAATAACCAGACCGAAAATCGCCCTTGATTTAATCATATCCTCGGCCATCTTGACCATATGGCCGGTTTTATAGACAGCGATGATGTCGTAAAAAGATAAAATCAGCAAAAGAATAATAACTGACAAAGGTTTAAGCGAAATTCCTAAAACAGCACCGATGCCAGCCAGAGCCAGGACAATTCCGATATTGTGAAGCAGGACTATTTTTGCTTTCAAAACCCCGAAAGTAAGCAAAACGGCGATAAGAGTGGAAACAATAACTTCGTTAAAAAGAAGAGAAAAAACCGTCTGGCTACCGGCAAAAACAGCAAGACCGAGAATCAATCTGAAAAAGAAAGCTGATTTGCGGGAAAATTTTCTGGTAAAATAAATAAAAAGAGTTAAGAAAATCAGGAAAAAAACTATTTCGCCGGCGGTCAAATCAAAGGCAATCTGATTTTGGATTAAAGTCTGGCTTTTCAAAACTACAAAAATCCCAATCAACTGGGTCATCGCAAAAAGTAATAATTCTTGAAAAAACAAAATCAAAGTTATCTATAATAAATCCTATTATTCACCCGCAGATCGATGTATTGAAGGTTTTGGCGGCGGTCAGCCGGAAGTTTTTCTTCTAAAAATTTCTTCAACGCCACCAACTGGGTCGGGATATCGCTTTCTTTATCCAAATAGACATACCAGCCTTCCTTGGTCTTTATCCAAAACTCAAACGAGCCCGGCGCTAGAAAAAAATTATTATAAGCAACTATTTTCAACTCGTCTAAGATTTTTTTAGCTGAATTTATCTTTTCAAGAAATTCCCGATCGTCAAGACTGTCGGTCAAATTAAAGTCCCTTTCCCGACCGTCTTCTATAGCCAGAAGCGCTTCGCCTGAAAATCGGGCAGCTGGTTTAAATAAAAACCCGTCTTTATCTAAATAGAAGCATTGGTCCTGCCCGCTTTTGCACCATATTCCGGCCGCCTTCCTTTCATCTATCCGGACGCTTAAATATTTATTGAAAAAATTTTTGCTGACGTCGGCTTGGCCAATGATCGGAAAATTTTCTTTGAGAGAATCCTCTATCTTTTTAGAACTGGAAAAAAGAATATTTGAAAACGGCTTGGTTATTTTTTTAATCTCTTCTTCGCTTATTTCCTGATTGCCGCTTAATTCAATTCCTTTTACTGAAAACCAGCCGGAAAAAAATAAGGCATAAGCCCCAAATATGATAAAGGTTGCCAGCGAAGAAACAACCAAAAAAGCGACTCTGATTTTTCGCTTTTTTCTTTTACTTCTTAACTCGTCGCGGTAGCCATGTTGTAAATATCTATCCATATTCCAGTCTCATTTTTATGCTATAGCATAAAAATGAGACTCATAAAATTATGTGGAAATTATAAATTTTTCAAAGCTTTCGGGATTTTTATTGAGCCGTCTTTTTGCTGGTAGTTTTCGAGAATAGCCAAAATAGGTCTTTCGGGAAAGACGGTCCCATTCAACATATGGACAAATTCCAAATCGCCGTTTTTTCTTCTTAGCCTGATATTCAGACGGCGCGACTGAAAGTCGGTCGCGTTTGAAGTCGAATGGGTCTCCTTGTATTCGCCTAATCCCGGAAACCAGGTTTCAATGTCAAAAGTTGACGCCGAGGGCCTTGCTAAATCTCCAGTTGAAAGATGAACCACTCTGTAAAACAGACCAAGCTCTTTCATTAATTCTTCTTCAACCGCCAAAAATAATTTATGCTCGGAAACAGAATCTTCCGGTCTGGTGTATGAAAACATCTCCAGTTTATTAAATTGATGAACCCGCATTATTCCACGGACATCTTTTCCATAACTGCCGGCTTCGCGCCGGAAACAGGAAGAAAAAGCGAGATACCGAACCGGCAAATCTTTTTCCTCAAAAATTTCATCCATGTGCATCGGTCCGATTGATTGTTCTGAAGTGCCGACCAGATACTTTTTATCTTTTTCCAAAAAATATCTCTCTTCGCGGTCAGCTTCCGTATCAATATAGCCCATTCCTTTCATTGCTTTTTCGCTTATTAAAACCGGCGGAATCACTGGAATAAATTCTTGGTCGGAAACATTTAACTTATTTTTCCTGGCAATTTTCCCGACCCACTTTTTGTGTGTTAATCTAGCTAAAGTAAAATTTATCAGGGCAAATTCGAGCCGGGCGCCAAGCCCTTTCAGATAACCGAAACGGGAACCAGAAACTTTAGCCGCTCTTTCAATATCAATAATTTCCAGCGACTCCCCTATTTCATAATGTTTTTTTGGTTCAAAACTAAATTTCGGCCTCTCCCCTGCTTCATATAAAATTTTGTTGCTTTTCTCGTCTTTGCCGACCGGCACATCAGCCAAAGGCAGATTCGGCAACTGATATAAACTTTCATTTAAATTCTTTTCAACCAACTCCAATTCGCTTTCGAGAATTTTGATTTCTTCTTTCAGTTTTTTGAGATTCTCAATCTCAATCGGATTCGGAATCTTTTTTGACCCCCTATTCATTTCTGCCCTCCCCTCTTCCAATTCCTTCAAAACATGCCTCCGCCTTTCATCTAAACTCAAAATGCTATCTACTGACTCGGCGTCAAAATTCCGCTTCTTCAAGCCTTCTTTGACTTCTTCTGGATTTTGTCGGATAAATTTGATGTCAAGCATAATTTATTATACGATGATATATCATTATATCATCGTGCTATTCTTTCAGTTTCATCGTTGGGAATAGGATTATTTCGCGCAAATTTTTCGAATTAGTCAAAAACATAACCAGACGGTCTATGCCGATGCCAATTCCGGCCGCCGGCGGCATTCCGTATTCCAAGGCCTCCAGAAATTCCTTATCATAAGGATGAATTTCGTCGCCTTTTAATTTTTTTTGTTCATTAAACCTTTCTTTTTGGTCCAAGGGATCATTAAGTTCTGAAAAGGCGTTGCATAATTCAAAACCGCCGGCAATAAGCTGGAACCGGGCAACATGATGTTCATCTCCTTCTAATTTCTTGGCCAAGGGCGATAGATTAATTGGATGGTCAATTACAAAAGTAGGCTCAATGATTTCCGGCCGGATTTTTTTAAAAATTTCATCGGGATTATCTTTTTCTTTCACCAATTCATTAAACTTAATTCTTTTGAAAGGCTTTTTAAAGTTTTCATTTAAATGAACAAAAAGGTCTTCTGTAAATTCCATTAACCAATTATAATCTTTGTAGGCAAAGTAAGCTTCTAACATTGTAAATTCAGGATTATGGTCGCGGTCAATGCCCTCGTTCCTGAAATTCCGGCCGATTTCAAAAACGCTTTCAAAACCGCCGATTAAAAGCCGCTTAAGAAAAAGTTCTGGTGCCACTCGAAGATATAAATCCAAATCAAGAGTGTTTAAATAAGTCTTAAAAGGCTTAGCCAAAGCTCCGCCAGGAATAGTCTGGAGAATCGGCGTTTCAACTTCAATACATCCCCGGTCTAAAAAATACTGCCTGATTTTTTGGATTATTTTAAACCTGGATTCAAACCTGCTTTTAACATCCTCGCTGAATATCAAATCCAGATATCTTTTTCTGAATCTCTCTTCTATATCCTGCAAGCCGTGCCATTTTTCCGGCAAAGGCAAAAGCGTTTTTGTCAGCATTCGGAAACTTTGAACTTCCAGAGTCGGTTCGCCGGCTTTGGTTTTCATTAAGACGCCGTCTGCTTCAATAAAATCGCCGATGTCGAAATTTTCAACAAAAAATTGGTATTTTTTTTCGCCGAGAACGTCTTTTTTGAAAAAAAGCTGAATCTTGCCGCTCTCGTCTTTTAAATCGTTGAACAAAGAACCGCCATGCTCCCGCAAAGACATTAAACGGCCAGTCAGAGTCACTTTTTCGCCAATTCCTGATAAATCATCAAAATTTTCCAAAACTTCCGAAACCCTATGTGAACGAAAACTCTCCGCCGGATATGGATCAACTCCGGCTTTTCTTATATTTTCCAGTTTCTTCAGCCTCGCTTTTCTTATTTCTTCCAAAGCCATGATTTTAGGATAGCAAAAAAACTTGCTCGGGTATAGCCAATTTCTAAAAGAATAATAGTGGAGGATTCCTTCTATAATATCTCCAAAATCTTGTACCTCGCTTTGCCTCTAAGCGTTTCCACTTCTATTTCATCTCCTTTCTTATGCCCCAAAAACGCCTTGCCCAGAGGCGACTCGTCGGAAATAAAACCCTTAGCCGGATCTGCCTCGGACGAACCGACAATGGTGAATTGCTGAATCCCGAACTTAGATTCAACTTTCACTTGAGCACTGACTTCAACAGCTTCATGATTGTGGCCGGCTTCCCTGGAAACCAACTGGGCCCGCCTTAAAATCTCCTCCATTTCCAAAATCCTTCCCTCATTGAAAGACTGAATCGACAAGGCCTCCTGATATTCGGCATTTTCAGAGAAATCTCCGAGCGCTTTCGCTTCCTGGATTTTTTGGGAAATTTCGAGGCGCGAAAACTTTCTCTTCTCAAGTTCGTCTTTTATTTTTTTTAGTCCTTCCTGGCTTAAGTACATTTATTTAAAATAGTTTTTTAGAATCCGATACGCTATCTGATGCGGTATGTAACTTCCTTCTTTACCCGATTCTATCATTATTGTCAACGCAATCTGTGGATTATCATAGGGAGCGAAAACAGAAATCCAGGAATTAGTGCTTTGGCCCTTGATCACTTCGGCCGTTCCACTCTTAGCCCCAACTTCAAAAGGCAGACCAGATAAAACCTTGGCGGTGCCGATCTCGGCGGCCAGCTTCATGCCCTCTCGGACAACCTTCAGGCTTTCTTCATTGAAATTTAATTCCTGGATAATTTCCGGCTCAAAAGTTTTAATGACGGCGCCTTTTTCATCTAAAACCTTATCCGCTATGAAAGGCCGATATAAAGCATGGCCGTTGCCAAAAGCCCCGATAAAAGAAGCAACCCAAAGAGGTGTAGCCAATAAATCGCCTTGGCCGATTGAAACATTAAAAGTATCGCCCTGATACCAGGTTTCTCCGCGAAAATCTTTTTTCCATTCCTGACTCGGCACAAAACCGGCCACCTCGCCTGCTAAATCTATGCCCAGAAGTGAATTAATTCTAAAAAGCTTAAAATACTCGGCGATCTTTTGAATGCCAAGTCCTTCAACGTCGTAAAAGCCGCCGCCGACGGTGTAAAAATAAATATCAGAGGAATTAGCGATAGCTTCTTTCATATTCACCCAGCCGTGGTTTTTCCAATCTCTGAAAGTATAAATAATTTCAGGATTAAAAGGATTGGGAATAGTGATTAGGCCGGGAGCGTTGATTTTTTTTAACGGACTAATCACCTTTTCCTCCAAAGCCGCCAAAGCGATAATCGGTTTTATCGTTGAACCCGGGGCGAATCGACCAGAAATTACCCGATTAAGCAAAGGCTCTCTCCGATTCTCAAAAAATAATCTAAATTCTTCGGAACTTAATCCATCAGTGAAGCTCGAATTGTCATATGAAGGCAGGCTGACTAAAGATAAGATCCGGCCATCTCTCGGATCTAAAGCCAAAGCCGTTCCGGAGCGCGAACCAATTTCTTTTAAGGCCCCATCTAATTCCCGATAGATATTTTTTTGCAATTCAGAATCTATATTTAAAACTAAGCTGTTCCCTTTTTGAGGCACCGAAATCTGATTTTCGTCTTTGAAACGATTGATAAGAACCTGGCCCCGCCGACCTTTTAACTCGCTTTCATAAAAACTCTCAAGGCCTTCGCGACCGATCTGATCATTGATTTTATAATAACCGTCCCTATTGAGATCGTCTTGACTGACCAAACTCACATAACCGATTAAATGTGAAAAAATCTCGCCGTCCGGATAAATTCTGGTACTGCTAATGGCAACAAGAAGATTCGTAAAATTCAAGGCCAGAATTCTTTCTTTCTCTTCTTCAGTAAGATCTTTTTTCACTAAAAAAGAAGCCCTGTTCATGTTCTTTTCAATCAGCTCTGAAAGAAAGTCATGAGGCAAGCCGATAGCTTCAGATAATTTTGAAATTAACTCCTCTTTTTTGCCAGAGCCGACCGGAATTTTTGAAGGAATCAACCAAAGACTGAAACTTTCTTTATTTGAAGCCAGAAGATTCCCTTCTTTCGAATAAATCAATCCGCGCTGGGGAGGAAGCGGTATTGAAATAAATTGATTTTTAGCCGAAAGATCGGCGAAATAACCGCCTTTTACAATCCCAAGATTAAAACCGGCAATCGTAAAAACTCCTAATAGTATCAGAATCCCAAAATAAAAAATAATAAAAAAAACAGACATTATCGGTCTTTCAATCTTTGATTCGGGCGAAACTGATTCTAAAAACGACTCTTCTGGATTAAGAGCGTCGCTGTCTAAACTAACCTTATAGTTTCTCATTATTGAAACTCTTCTTTATCGGTGCTGATTAAAATATCTTTTAATTTATCAACATCTTCTAAAACTATGCCGCAACCTCTGACCACAGCCGTCAAAGGATCATCGATTATTTTAACCGGCAGTTTTGTCTCATGAGCCAATAAAACGTCAAGCCCTCTTAAAAGGCTTCCGCCGCCAGCCAGATATATTCCCTTTTTTGTCAAATCAGAGATAAGCTCCGGCGGAGCATCTTCGATAGTGTCTTTGACGGCGTTAATTATGATCCTGGTAGAATGCATCAACGCTTTTTTGATTTCCGAAGAAGTAATTTTTATCTCCTTGGGCAGGCCGCTCGCGGTGTCGCGGCCGCTTATTTCCATATCCAGCTCTTCGACTTCCGGCCAGACCGAACCGATGGAAATTTTTATGTCTTCAGCCATCCGTTCGCCAATTAAGAGCTTAAATTCGTCCTTGATGTATTGAATTATATCTTCATTAAACTTATCGCCGGCTATTCTAATGCTTCTTAATGCCACCATCCCGCCTAAGGAGATTAAAGCCACTTCGGTCGTGCCGCCGCCGATATCAACTATAAGATTGGCTTTAGGATCATAAATCGGGAGCCTTGCGCCGATGGCCGCAGCCATTGGTTCTTCAATCAGATAAACTTCTCTCGCTCCGGCGTTGAAAACCGCATCCTCCACGGCTCTTTTTTCAACTTCGGTCACGCCAGAAGGAATTCCGATAATCACTCTTGGCCGCGGCACCAGAGTAAAAGATTCTTTGTGAACCTTATCAATGAAATATTTGAGCATCTGTTCGGTGATTTCAAAATCCGATACGACTCCGGAAACGAGAGGCCGCGAAGCAACAATGAAGCCGGGCGTTTTTCCAATCATTTTCTGGGCCTCGCTTCCAATAGCGATAATCTGGCCGGTCTTTTTATTGACCGACACGACCGAAGGCTCATTAATGACAATCCCCCGCCCCTTAACATAAACAAGGGTATTAGCCGTACCCAAGTCTATGCCGATATCTTTTGAAAAAGCACCGAAAAGTTTATCTAACATCCATCTATCTTAGTTGATTAGATAATTTATTCAAGTTGACTAAAATAGATTTATCTTCTGCCCTTTTTTTAAACTCAACCGAATCTTTTTCCAAAGTCTTTTCGCTTACTATCACCCTAAAAGGGCAGCCTATTAAATCCGCATCGGCGAATTTTTCACCCGGGCTTTGATCCAGACGATCATCATACAAAACTTCAACTCCGGCATTTTGCAGATCTTCGTAAATTTTACCTGCTTCTTGATTCCTATGATTTAAAGCAATCAAATGAACTTTGAAGGGCGCCACATTTTCAGGCCAAAGAATTCCGATTCCGTCATTATGAATTTCGACGATCGTTCCCATAAGCCGGCTGATTCCAATTCCATACGAACCCATTACTACATGCTTTTGGCCGCCGTCTTTATCTAAGTATTTTAAACCGAAAGCTTCGGAATATTTTAAGCCTAATGGAAAGATATTGCCGACTTCGATTGATTTTTTTTCTTGGACAAAGCCGCCGCATTTAGAACACTGGCCGCCGTCTTTTAATTTTGAAATTTCAGAATTTTCCGCATATTCGCATTTTAAACAAATAAAAACAGTATCTTCGCCGACATCGGACAAAACCTGAAACTCATGGGTATTAGAAATAGTAAAGGCTCCGCCGCCAGCCAAAGTATATATCGTTTTCAAGCCGCAACGTTCAAAAATTTTAAAATAGGCTTGTTTTACCGAATCATAATATCGAAATAAGTCTTTTTCGGATTCGTGGAAGCTATATAAATCTTTCATCAAGAATTCGCGGCCGCGCAATAGACCCGATTTGGCTCTCGGCTCATTCCTGAATTTAGTCTGGAATTGATAAACCGCTTTAGGCAGATCTTTATACGAATTAATAAACTTTGAAGCCATAAAAGACAAAATATCCTCATGAGACCAGCCGAGCGTGAAATTTGATTCTTTTTCTTTTTTGCCTCTAACTTCAAAACCGATATCCACATCCCATCTTCCGGTGGCGTCCCAGTATTTTTTTTCAACCAGAGCCGGCATAGAAATTTTTTCGCCGCCGACGGCATCCATTTCTTCATCCACGATCTTTAATATTTTTTCAATCACCCGCCAGCCTAATGAGAAAAAAGTGTAAACTCCGGCCGAGTTCTTAAAAATAAAACCGCCCCGAATCAATAATTTAGCGTTGATGCTTTCTTCGTCTTTGGGGGCTTCGCGTAGAGTTTTAGTGAAAAGTTTAGATAATCTCAAGGTTTTAAAAGTGAGGCTATAGCCGAACTTCTAAAAGAACTTTGTAACATCTTTAACTGTAATCCAAATCATCAAAGCAATCAAAAAGGCGAATCCAGCCGCGTTCACGAATCCTTCAATTTTTTTTGGAACCGGCGAACCTTTTAATTTCTCAATGCCGATAAAAAGCAGCCGGCCGCCGTCTAAAGCCGGAAAGGGAATAATATTTAAAACCGCCAGATTGATTGAAAGCAGAGCTACGAATTGAATCAAATAATTAAAACCCAGCCCGGCGGCCTGACCAGTCAAAACGGCAATCCCGATTGGCCCGGAAACATCGGCAATTAAACGGGAATCAACAAAAAGATTTCTGAAAAAAAGGCCGAGGGCAATCATAATATTGACGGCCATCACGCCGGTATCACGAATTCCCCGCCAAATTGCCTCATACCAGGGATAAGATACCACTCCGGTCTTAGCCAGATTAACGCCGATGGCACCCTGACCGACCGGCGGATTTTTTCTTGGAATCAATTTTAAATTAACTTCAGTTCCATTTCTTCCAATAATTAAAACAATTTCTTCGCCGCCGTATTTCTTTACAAAGTCCTGAACCTCTTCAACATTTTTCGGTCGCACTAAATCTTCGCCTTTTTGAAGCTGTTTAATTTCGTCTAAGATTTTTAATCCGGCGGCGCGGGCGGGTGAATCCTGGGAAACCTGAATTATTTGGATTTTTATGTCTTTGGCGGTAAAATCTTCATTACCGGCCAATCCGATTCTCAAACCCAAAAAATTTCCTAAACCGAGAAGAACCGCCGCTAAAAAAAGATTCATCAAAACTCCGGCGACGATGACTTTAGCCCGTTGTCCGGCCGGCTTTGAAGCGAAACTTCTTGAATTGTCCCGATCTTCACCGTCTTCGCCGTAAATCTTCACAAAACCACCGAAAGGAATCCAATTGATTGAATAAACCGTTTCGCCCCTTTTGATCCCGAAAAGGCGTGGCGGAAACCCGAAACCGAATTCTTCCACCTTCATTCCGGCTTTCTTGGCCACATAAAAATGCCCGAACTCATGGGCTAAAACTAAAACCCCTAAAACAATGATAAAAATTATTGCGGTTAGCATTTTATAACTCGGCTCTTCGTCTTGCTAAAAACATAAACGGGGAAAAGTATTTTTCTAAATCTTTTAAAGTAGTATTATAAATTTTGCCCTTTTCGGCGGCTTCGCAAAATAACTCACGCGCTCTTCCTATTTCCCAAAGATGACCCTGCCATCGCTGGTCGTCTAAAGTAAGTTCGAAAAGTTCTATGGACCGACTCACCGCACCTTCAAAAAGTTTTTCATCTTTCCCTTGCCATTTAGCCGCTCTCCCGACTTCGGCGCCTATATTCGCCATTTGTTCTTCCAAAGAAAATTTACCCCAACTTTTTTTTAAATCTTGGATATATTGATTCATACTTTTCAGTCTAAAATTAATTTAGCCACAATTTCTTTTATTTTTTCTCTAATTTGCGGATCTTCTACGCCGCGGGAACGGTTATTTTGCAATGGTTTTAAATTTATTATCGAATCAAATTCTATCATTTCTTCCTTCGGTTTGTCAGGATAAAGATTAATCCCCCAGGTATCTTCGCCCTTTGAATCATGTTTTTCAATCAAAAACACCTGTTCGTCGGAATGAAAGGCGCCGCCAAGAGCAATAATTTCTTGTTTCAGGTCTATCACTGCCTTCACTAAATCGCCAAATCTTTCTTTGGCAATCTCTTTAAGCTCCGATTTAGTAATAGGTTTTTTAATTAAATTAATTTCCGCCATATTTTGGCCGGCTGAATTTTAATAAATCGAGGCCGAACGTTTTCGAAATGGCTGTACCCGAGAAGATTTTTGCTATCCGCTTAATTCTCTTTCTTTACTCTCCCCTATTTCCTTTACTTTTTTATTAAACTCATCGACCGCTTTTTGAAGTTCGTCTTTAGCCCTGAATTTATCATCCTCTGAAATCTTCTTCTCCTTTTCTAGATTCTGGACCTTGTGCCAAACCTCGTCCCGGCCGCGCCTTATTCTTATCCGGGCCTGTTCAAGTTTATCATGCAAAAGTTTTATCATTTCTTTCCTCCTTTCATCCACCAAAGGCGGCAACACCAATTTTATATTCTGGCCGTCAATACTCGGATTCAAGCCGAGCCGGCTTTCTTCAATCGCTTTAGCTACGGCGCCAACCCCATTTTTATCCCAGACCTGGATAATCAGAGTCTTTGCGTCCGGAACCATTATCGTCGCGACCTCTTTTAAATTCAATCTACCCCCGTAAGCGTCAACTTTTAGATTTTCAACTAAGATCGGGCTGGCCCGGCCGCCTCTTAACTGGGCGAGATCATTTTTTAAAAAATCCAAAGTCTTATCCAGCTCTTTTTTTAAATTTTCTATTAATAGCTTATCAATCATAGATTGATCATAAAATTCTCAAGAGCCAGGCGATGATTAAACTGCGGCCTTGAAAGAATGTTCGATAAATGCAAAATTTCTTTAGCCAGCCTTTTATCCACCAACGAAGCCGAATAAATAAACCAATCTCCGGCCGTCTTTTTTAAATCTTCAAAACTGTCCGAAATTTTTTTAGCCGCCTCAAATCGCTCTTTTAAATCGGCCCTCATCAGTTTATTTAATAAATTAATATTTTTTTGGAAGCCCTCAAAATTATTTGCCAGCTCCAAGGCCAAGCCCAAAGAACCATTAGAAAGTTTGGAGCAAGTTTCAGCGACATCTTTTTTGATTTTGTTAATACCCCGCTCAGCGAGGCCGGCCAAATGATCTAAAATCTCCTGTTCTCTTAATGGCCTGAATCTTACCGGCTGGCAGCGCGAGACCACCGTAGAAAGAAGCATTTTCGGAAGATGGCTTACTAAAAATAAGATGGATTTTCCCGGCGGTTCCTCCAAAATTTTAAGCAGGGCGTTTGAAGCGTCGTGGCCGAGGTTATTGGCATTATTAATGATTGCGATTTTATACTTTCCAAAAGGAGTCAGATGGATAAAATCTTTCAGCTCTCTGATATCAGCGATATGAATTTCATCTTTTTCTTTATCAATTACTTTTAAATCGGGATTACTGACTGTCGGTCCGGCGATTAGTTCCGAAATTTTAAAAGCAAGCAGTTTTTTGCCGACTCCTTCCGGTCCGTAAAAAAGATAGGCATGGCTTAAACTACCTTGTTTTATCAAATTTTCAAAATAGTTCTGAATTTGTTGATTTCCTATAAGCATGGTTTATAAATTCAAAACTCAAATTTTAAATTTTAATTGAATGTTTAAAGATTTTAAATTTAAAACATTTCTGCATTTGATTTAAAATTTGTAATTTAAAATTGGAATTTATTTAGTATCTCCCCGGCTATTACCTCCCCCGCATCTAACCTCGCAAATCGCTTGATTTCCCCGCCGACCAAAGGGTTATTTAACAAATGTTTAATCTGGTCTATCAAAATATGAGGCTTTAGATTTTGCTCTTCCAAAACCACCGCGCCGAATTTAGCGAACTCGGCCGCGTTTCCTTTCTGGTGGTTTCCGGCCGAATAAGGATAAGGTATCACAATTGATGGTTTCGCTAAAGCGGCGATCTCAAAAATACTGGAACCAGAACGCGAAACTACTAAATCCGACATGGCAAAAGCATTTTTCAATTTTTCTTCGTTTAAAAAACTATAAGCCCGGTAATTTTTTTCTATATTCTCATCATATTTCCCCTTGCCTTCATTTTTAATAATATCCGTTTCCTTTTTAACCAGCTCAAAATTATTAATTCCGGCTTGATGGATAATCTGGAAATCTTTAACCAGATGAATCAAAGAATTAATCAAAAGATTATTTATAAACACGGCTCCCTGGCTTCCGGCTAAAAATAAAATCGTTTTTTTACCGAAATCAAAATTAAAAAAACCGGCCGCTTCGGCTTTATTCCCGTTAAATAAATTTTCCCTTACCGGATTGCCGCTTAAAACGGTTTTTTGGACAGGAAAATATCTAGCCGCGTTTTCAAAAGAAATAAATATCCTTTTGGCAAATTTAGCCGCAAGCCGATTAACTAGACCGGGTACAGAATCGGATTCATGAATGAAAAAAGGGATAAAGTAGAGCATGGCAACAAAAGTCGGAATAAACGAAGCAAAGCCGCCTTTTGAAAGAACAAGGTTGGGCATAAAAACAAAAAGAATCCAGAGGGCCTGAATAAAAGCAAAAGGAATCGCTAAAAAGGCAAGAAAATTCAGGCGGCCGCCTTCAACCCGCCTTAATCTGGGGGCTAAAATTTTTTTAAACCGGATGCTTTGGCTTTCAAACTCGCTTCTCCAACTAGACGAATCAGCCACGGCCATCAATTCCAAATTTATCCCTTTTTCGCCGGCCAGTTTTTGAAGCTCCCGGCCAACCGCGACTAAAGGATAAATATGTCCGCCAGTTCCTCCGCCAACCAGTAAAATTCTATAACTCATAAAAAGCCTTCCTTTTTTAATAATCCAATTTTCGCCCTATTCCCGTATGCGTAACCGCCGATTTTGCCATCCGACCTTATCACCCGATGGCAGGGTACATTTTTAAAAGGATTTTTATTTAAAACATTGCCAACGGCCCGGCAAGCGCGCGGCGAACCCGCAAATCTAGCCACCTCTTTATAATTTAAAACTTTTCCTTTAGGAATTTTCTTTACTATATTATACACTTTTTTTTGAAATTCAGTCATTTTAAAAACTTAAGCATATCTTGCCACTTTCTGATATTTAGAATATCTTTCGCTTCTGCCCAGCCACGCCTGGCTTGAGCAATTCCCAATTCCAAATACTGAAAATGCAAAATACTGTGAGCGTCTGAATCAATTGACAGTTTCACTCCGGCTTCAACCGCTTTTCTGATATGCTGATCTTTCAAATCCAGCCGGCTCGGATAAGCGTCTATTTCCAAAACGGTTTTGGTTCTTTTGGCCGCCTTGATTAAAGCATCAATATCTATTTTATAGGATTCTCTTTTCTGAATCACCCGGCCGGTCGGATGAAAGATTACATCAATGTTCGGATTTTCCATCGCTCTAACTATTCTTTGGGTCTGTTCTTTTTCAGATAAATTAAAGTTAGAATGAACCGCTCCGCCGGCAACATCCAGTTTAGCTAAAATTTCATCGGAAATATCCATCTGGCCATCTTTCAAAATATTAACCTCGGCGCCTTTTAAAATTTTAATACCGCTGACTTGTTTCTGGACTTCGTCTATTTCTCTCATTTGCCGAAGAAGTTTCTTCTCATCCAAGCCGCCGGTCATGGCCAGACTCTTTGTATGGTCGGTGATGACGATATATTCCAAGTCTGCTTTTTTGGCGGCTTCGGCCATTTCCTTGATTGAATTCTGGCCATCAGTCCAGTTGGTTTGAACCTGCAGATCGCCCTTCAACGAACCATATTCAATTAATTTTGGCAGTTTGCCTTCTTGGGCCGCTTTAATTTCACCAGAATTTATTCTGATTTCCGGCGGAATCCATTCAAGGCCGAGTTTTTTATAAATTTCTTCTTCCGTTTTCCCGGCCGCTAATTTTTTGCCCTTATATAATCCATATTCATTCAGTTTATATCCCTTCTTGATTGCAATTTCGCGCAAAGCGATATTGTGGTACTTATCGCCGGTGAAATATTGCAAAGCCGCACCGAATGACTTCGGCTCTAAAACCCTCAAGTCCGCGTCCATTCCGTTGTTAAGCCGAATATTGGCTTTGGTTGAGCCCTTGGCGTAGATGTAGCTGGCTTCCGGCATCTTAACAAAATAATCAATCACTTTTTCCGGCTCTTTGGAAATCGCCAAAATATCCAAGTCCCCCACTGTCTCCTGCATCCGTCTTATTGAACCGGCCGGCTCGGCAATCTCAACATAAGGCAAAGATCTTAAACGTTCTAAAATAGAGTTGACTAAAGGCCAGACAAAACCCAAAATAAAACGGCCTTGGCCGCTTTTTAAAAATTCAATGCCTTTTAAAATTTTCTCCTCCGACTTTTCACCAAAACCTTCGAGGTCTCTTAGCTTCCCGGCTTTAGCCGCTTTTTCAAGCTCGCCGATTGTTTTGATTCCAAGTTTCTTATAAAGCTTATAGACGCTTTTAGGGCCGAGGCCTTCAACAGAAGTCAACTCGCTGACATCAACCGGCACCTGCTTTTTTAGATGTTCGTAATCTTTAATCCGCTTTGTTTTTATGTATTCTTCAATCTTTTCGGCAATCCCCTGCCCTATTCCTGAAATATCCATCAGAGCTTTCAAACCGCCTTTTTTGTAAATGTCCCTTACATCTTCTTCCAAGGTCTCAATTATTAACGCCGCTTTCTCATACGCCCGCGGCTTAAAAGGAACCTCTTTCATTTCCAGTAACATGGCTATCTCAAAAAGGATTTTAGAGATTTCTTCATTCATTAATGATGCTTCCGGCCGGGCTCTGGGAAAACTTGACCGCGCCCGACTTTTTCCCTTAACTCCGAATAAATTTTAATCAAAGTTATGGCGCCGGCGATAGCCACCAAACCAGCCACCAGAAAAACAATTTTAAAACCGAATTTCTCGGCTAAAATTCCGCCAAGCGCCGCCGCCGAAGCGGCGCCGATGCCAATAGAAACCGATTCTATCGCCCAATCAGTGCTCTCATGCATTTTATCAATATGGCGGGTGAAAATTGCGTTCCAAGGCGGAATGGCAAAAGCCGCGCCCATCCCGTAAATCGCGTTAATAAAATAAAGATGAATCGGCTTAAAAGCAAAAATATATAAAAAAGGCACTAAGGCGATTAAAAAAGAACCGATGATTAAAGAATAAAAATCGTCTTTCTCGCCGTGGTTTTTATCAAGGTAGTTGGCGATCGGAATCTGCAAAGATGATTTTACGATTTGAAAAATAGCGGCCGTAAAACCGATAATGGCCAAAGTTCCGCCTTCAATTTTTTGAGTGATAAAAACGGCGAAAACCGGACCAAAAACCGCAAATCCTGAAACCAATAAAAAATCGGAAGTAACTAAAGTGCGGATTACGCGGTTGATACGCATAAAATAATTGTAATATAGAATATAGAATGTAGGAAGTAGAATATAAGTTTAATGAAACTTAAAAAAAACGAGTGAGCTCGTTTTGTTCTATATTCTATATTCTATATTCTAATTACTTAACTTGCGGCAGTCCAAAACCGGTGGCGTCATCGTCGCCAAGAGACCAAATATCTTTAGCCATCTGGTGAAGTAAGTCACGGGTAGCTGAAGCTCTTCCCCCTTCCAAGGCAGTTAGCTGCCAAAACTTAGCTGCCAGACCAGCTATATGCGGCGAAGCCATCGAGGTCCCGGATAAAACTGCGTAGCCGCCGTTTTTCCAGGTTGACTCAATACTAACTCCGGGCGCGCCGAATTCCATATCTTTCTCTTCAACTACATAGGCCTGAGTTAATGGGTTTATGCCTCGCGAACTCCAGTCAGGAACAGAAATTGAAATATCTATCGCCCCAACGGCAATAGCATTAGTATTAGCCGCCGGATAATCAATACTCGCCGGATAAGGACCGTCATTGCCTCCGGCGGCAACGATTAAAACATCTTTCGAAACGGCATAATCCATGGCTTCCCGAATCAACAAACTCTCGGCATCACCTCCCAAACTCATATTTATAACATTTGCTCCGTTATCAGCGGCAACTCTTATTGCATAGGCAATATCATCAGCCCAACAAGAACCGTCATTGCCGCAGACTTTATAGCTGAATAAGTTCGCTTCTGGGGCCACTCCGTAGATTCCTAATTTGTCAGAACCGGCGTCAGCCAAAATAATTCCCGAAACATGGGTGCCGTGGCCATGTTTATCTTCACAAGATCCATCTTTGACAAGAACTTTTAGAGAAGTAAAATCCTTGCATTGCTTGACTCTATTCTTTAAATCAGGATGAGTCTTTAAAACTCCAGTATCTAAAACCGCCACATTTACATTGGCGCCGCCGGAAGTCGAAGTTATGGCTGAATTATTATAAATAAGAGCGATGCCCCAAGGAGTTTCATCTGAAGGTATTGGCCGGGTTCTTCTGACTTTGGCCTTGATGCTTTCTAAAATATCAATCTTATCTTGATTTTTTTCTTCGCTTTTTTCTTCGCTGGTAATGACCGGCTCTTCACTGGGCAAAGGTTCTAGCGGTGTTTGAATCGCCTTCGGCAAAACATGAAGCTGACCAACCGGCTCGACTTCCACTCCAAAAATTTTAGTTAAGGTCAGCTGAATTCCTGATAAATCTGTAGTAAATCCGTCATCAAAAGAATGTCTTTTACCAAAACTTTTCTCCCAAAATTGATTTTTAGTTTTAATAAAATAGCGAGGGCCGTCTTGATCTAAAATGGCGGCAGTTGTATTTGCGGCCTGGGCCTGAAAAGAACCAAAAAAGAAACAGGCATATAAAATATATGCCGATAAAACACCCCAAAATATTGAGTTTTTAGATGCTTGGAGCCTTATCACGAACGATATTAACCTTATCAATCCAAACCCGTTAAGTCAAGGTAATTATCCACAGTCTGTAAGTTTAGTTCAGAGCAATTGCCCCTGTTTTGAAGCATTTTCCCTCTCGTCAGCTGTAAAAATCCTTATTTTTCCGTACTCGCCGTCATAACCGGGCTCAATATGAACCCGTCCATCTCTAACTTTAGTAATACCCTCAGCGATTTCGGGCAGGGTCGATTTTTTCAAATTATCGGCCGAAGCATCAAGTAAAACATTGAACTCATTGCCAAAACTTCTAATCAATTTTTCATATTCCTGTAAAACTCTTTTAGGCCAGCCAGTATTAGAAGTGACACTAAGGCCTATTGAATCAGAAATTATTTGGTCTAAAGGAATAACATTTTTATAAGACACGCGGCTGACGGGTTTAAGGCCGCTTGGGCGGTCGGCAAGCTCGGCCACTCTGGCCAAAACGCCGACGGTTAGAGGCCTTTTACATTTAGGGCAGAGGAAATTATGTTTTTTTGTTTCTTCCGGCTCGAACGAAATATTGCATAATCGATGGCCGTCATAGTGATATTTTCCCTCTTCCGGAAAAAACTCCACGGTAAAAAGAAATTTTTTCGGATCTTTTGATTTTATTGATTCAATAATTTTGTAATAATCAAGTTCAGCGTCGAAGACATTAGCCTCCCGCCCGATTCGGGTCAACGAATGAGAATCGGAATTAGAAACTAAAGTAACGTTGTCTAATTTGGAAAGGCGCCAATTCATTGCCGGATCCGAAGAAAGACCGGTCTCAACCGCGTAAATATATTTGGACAAATCATCAAAGCATTCTTCAATTGAATCAAAACCTGATTTGGAGCCGAAAATAGAGAACCAGGGTGTCCAACAATTATGAACTGTAGCGAACTCCGTGACGTATGAATTATCATCTTCAACTTCCAGATTATAAACCGGACCTTTATAATCTTTTTCTTCAATATCCCTAACCGGCAGGTAAACATGATCTTTATCAATCCATCCGTGTTTAATTTTTGTTTTATAATTAAACTGTTTAAATTCCGGCTCCGACAGTAGACTAAATTTATCATCAAAAAACGTAAGACGGTTTAAGACATAACAATCGCCATTGGCCCTAATTATTCTATTTTGATATTTGTGTTTTCCCCTACTAAAATGTGACTTCATTGAATCAACGTAAATTGACGGGACTATTCCTAACTTTAACAAAACAATTTTCATTTGATTCATTAATTCTTTTGATACGGTATAACCTTTATCTCCCCGCCACCATCCTTTAAATAATTCTGCCAGTAATTCATCCGACAAACCTAAAAACCAGCTTGGCAACATTTTTGTATGAGCATCCTTAACTTCTTCTGAACTGTAAAAAAGTTTTTCAAAAAGCTCCTGAACTATTTTTGAGTAAAATACCAATTCTATTCCGTTCTCTTCTCTTCTTTTATAATTTTTGATTCCAAAAACAAAATCCATCAAGCTAACCACGTCGGCAACGTAATTTTCTTCTTTTTTGCTAAACATAAAACCTATGGCATCTCTACCGTTAGTATACCCCTCTGCCATGTAGTATCCGATTAATCTGCTAAAATCCTCATTCACGTTAATTATATCCGGAACTGCTTTTGTTCGATTCCCTCTCATTAATAGTCCTTTCTGAACTGGGATTAATGATATATGACGAAGCGCCTCGGCCACAGATATAACGGAGTGATTTGAATATGCATTATTAAAACGAGGAAAAACTAAAACATCCCCCTTTTCAATATTTTCTGCCGTAACCCAAGAATGTTTATATGATTTATAGTGTTTTTTTGTACATTTTAAATAAGTTTCATGTACCGGCTTGCATATTCCTTTAGACCAGTGGCAGTTTTTTTTAGTTTTAATAACATAAAATGGATGTTCGGGCGTTACCGTCAATCCTTCTCTGAAATAATATGGTTTAATAGAAAAAACTTTTCCTTTATAAGGTCTTCTTAAAACTTCTGTAACTTTCCTCCATCTATTTTTATGAGTAAAAACGCATTCTCCTTCTTTAATGTTTTGAATTTTTGTCAATAAGTTATTTTTTGTATGAACGGCTGTATCTGGTAATAAGCAATGAGCCGGAATAACCATTATATCCGGTGAAATTTCAAGACAGATTTCCAAAAACTTTTTTGAATCAAGACCTAGAATCGGCCGGCCGTCGGATTTCAGATTGCCGATGAAAGAAAGCTTGGCGTTTATTTTTTCGGCTGTTTCAATATCCGGAACTAAATAAAGATGATGAACTCTCCTCACCTTCCCGCCTTTTGAGTAAATGCAGCTTATTTCGCCGGTCAGCATGAAGCGGGGCTCAGCTTCATTATCCAAGCGGCCGAATGAATCAACTTTGAATTCCTTTTTCAGCTTGAAAAGGCCCGGTTCAGCCGGCTCCAATTTTTGTTTTATTTCTTTCAGCCACAAAGGATGAGTCAAATCGCCGGTCCCCAAAACATGAATACCCTTGATTTTTGCCCACTTATCCAGATTTTCAAGCACCATTTCCGGCGACACCGCCCGCGAGTATTTTGAGTGGATCTGCATGTCTACGACTAATTTCATGATGTCCCCGGCGCGATTCGAACGCGCAATCTTCGGCTTCGGAGGCCGACGCTTTATCCAGTTAAGCTACGGGGACTCATAGCGGCCAAGAGGCCGCTTACTAACCAAAATATAATCTGACCTTGCTGTAATGTCCAGAGAAAATGGTCAAAAAGACCTAAGAATAAAACCGAAGTAAAAATTATAAATAATGAGTAATGGAACGGCCGGTTAAAAGAAATTCTTAAATAATTTTTAATTAAAAAAAATAAAAACAATAAAAGCGCCGCCAGCCCTAAAATTCCGGTTTCGGAAAAAATCAGTAAATAAATATTATGGACCGGCTGGTAAAGATTCAGGGCAAGGCCCGGATTTTTTTCTTTCAGCCAGTTTACAAAATTACCCGGCCCAACCCCGAAAAACGGTTTCCCCTGAAAAGCAATCTGATTGTAAAAACCGCGCAAAGACAGAGCCTCTTCTTGAGGCGAAATTTTTATCCGAGCTAAAACTTGCGGCCAGAACAATAAAGAAAAAACAAATACTAAGACAAGAGTGACTAATGCCAACTTTTTAACATCCGATCTTTGAATTATCCCCCTGAATTCATTTTTCCAATAAAGCCAGCCAAATCTATAAATAACGCCGATAAGCCAGACAAAAATTATTATCCGAGAAAAAGTGAAAAACAATCCAAAAATCAAAATTGCATAACCGACCAGCCAAAACCATAATTCTTTCCCGCTCTTATTGATTCGGGAGATATATAGAAAATAAAAAATAAAAATTGAGATGAATAAAAAGAAGGCCAGAACATTCGGGTGGGGCAAAGTGCCGTAAGCGCGCATCACTTTCTCGCCTTCAACCGTAAATACGGCCACATTGAATAAATCGGAATTTAAAATTGTTTCGCCCAAAAATCGCAGGCCCAAATCTGACTGTTTGACATACTGGAGAATTGATAGAATCGCCTGAAAAATTCCGGAAGCCAAAAAAACGAAAAACGCCGTCGCCAAATTAAAAACGACGCCAAGATTGGATTTTACATAAAAATACAAAAGAGAAAATTCAACAAGTTTTATTAACTGATAAAATCCGAGAGCTGGATTAATGGCATTTTTAATTGAAATTGCAGAAATTACCAAAAATCCGATTAAAAACCAGTCATAATTGAATGAAAATATATTTCTAATTTCAACACGAGTACTTTGTGACATAGCATAAAATACTCGTGTTCGTAGAAACCAGGCTAAAATAAGAGTTAAAATCAATAAATCCGTCAAATATAAAAACGCCGAATTCCATTCATTAAACCCAATCCCCCACGAACGTAAAATCACTCTCGTCTGAAACGGAATTGAAAAAATCAAGGCATAGAAAAAAAGTTTTTCTATATTCAAGCTTTTCTGGCTATATTGGCTAAAATCCCGACTCCCAGCATTAACACTGCCAAAGCAGTGCCGCCGTAACTGATGAACGGCAAAGGAATCCCGGTCAAGGGCGCTAACCCGCTTAAAGAAGCGACATTGATAAAAGATTGGATGCCAACCCACGAGGCCAGCCCCACAGCATATAAAGAAGCAAACTTATTCCCGGCTCTTTTTGCAATTTTTAATGAAATCGTTACAAAAAACAAAAGCATAAAAAGCACGGCAGTCATGCCGATAAAACCGAGCTCCTCCCCGATAACCGCAAAAATTGAGTCGCCTACCGGTTCAGGCAAAAAACCCAGTTTTTGTTCGCCCTTGCCAAATCCAGAACCTAAAAATCCGCCTTTGCCGATAGCGATCAAAGATTGGTTAAAATGGTAGCCGATTCCCTTGACGTCAAAATCCGGATTTAAAAGAACAAAAACCCGATCAAACCGGTAAGGTTCGAAAAATATTAAGAGAGCGAAGGCGACGGCGATTAAAAGCAGAATCCCGACAATATGCTTAAATCCAGCGCCGGAAGCAAAAAACATTGAAATGGCAATGCCGATAATAATGCTTAAAGTCCCGATATCGGGCTGGGCGGCGATGAGAATGCCGATGAAAAAAATAATAATAGTGAAAGCGGTGGTAGAGCCGGCGGGACGCTGAGCGCCCCAAATGGCCCCGCTAAGCGGGGCGGCGAACTTGCGGCCCTCAAGCCAACTGGCCAGGTAAATTATTAAAGTAAGCTTCAAAATTTCTGCCGGCTGAAAAGAGAAAAGATTAAAGAAGTTAACCCATCTTTTTGCGCCGCCTAAATTTATTCCAAAGCCCGGGGCGAAAACAAGAAATAAAAAGAAGACGGATCCTAGAATCAAAGGCAGGGAAATTTTTTTCCAGATTTTATAATCCATCCTGGATGCGGCGAAAAAAAGAGCGAGGCCGGGCAAGAAACCGAAAAAAAACTGATGGCCCAAATAGTAATAATTGGTTCCGAAATTCTTCTGGGAGGGATAAATTCCGGCCGAAGAAATCATCGCCAGGCCGAAAACGATTAAAATAAAAGCAGGCCAGATTAAAGATTTTGTGTTCATCGAAAGAGAGGCGGAATTCTTGAATCAACTAAAAATAAAATTAGCCCAAAAATCACTCCGACGGCCGAGACCATCCAAAGCCGCATCGTCACCTGGCTCTCCGGCCAGCCCAAAGCCTCAAAATGATGATGGATCGGCGTGGAAAGGAAAATTTTTCTGCCTCTGAATTTCTTCGACAAAAGCTGAATCAAAACCGAGCCGGATTCAATTACGAAGATTACCCCAATAATCGGAAGAAGAAGAGGAATATTCAGAAACATAGCGATAACGCCGATGGTCGTTCCTAAAGCCATTGCCCCGGTATCGCCCATAAAGAATTTGGCCGGATAAATATTATGCCACAAAAAAGCGATCAAGGCGCCGATGATCGAAGAAATGAAAACTACTAAATCCATCCTTTCCTGGACAAAGGCAATCACGCCCAAAGCGGTAAAAATAGTCAAAGCCACTCCGCCCAAAAGTCCGTCCAAGCCGTCCGTCTCATTAGCCGAAAAAGTACTGGCCACAATTACAAAAACAAAAAACAGCATATACCAAAAACCTAAGGTAATATCGCCGAAAAAAGGAATATTAATGAAATTCCAATCAAGCTTATAGTAAAACCACCAAGCTCCGCCTAACCCGATCAAAGTGTAAAAAACAAACCGGTCGCGCATTCTTAGTCCTCTGCCCTTTTCTCCTTTTCCTTTAATGCTCCAAATATCGTCAACTAATCCCAATATCGCGCTTATGACTAAAGCCCCCAAAGGCAAAAAGGTCTGGCTTCTTGATAAAAAATTTAATTTTGCTAAAGAAGTTCCGGGAGAAATCTGGGCCAAAAACCAAAAACCGAAAATAATAATCAATAAAGTGGCCCAGATTATCACTCCTCCGCCTATGGGAATACCCTGTTTTTTTTGGTGGAGCTTGGAAAAAATAGGGGCCACGTCCTCTCTGATTACTTTCTTTTTGGAAAAATTGTATTTATCAAGAACTTTTTTCCAAAAAGGCGTGATAATTAAAGCAACAAAAAAACTTATCGTGGCAACGATGAAAATGCGAAGAACATTTACAACTGTGAAAACTCCATCAACTACTTCCATATATATGATTTGGCGGCCCACTCAACCAGTTTTTGAGCATCAAAGAATCTGCCGCTTGAACCAAGAACCACGGCAATCAAGCGGCTTGAATCACTCGGTGATTCGGTTACTAAAATCATAGATCCTCCGCTCAATTCGGTAAATCCGGTTTTGCCGCCGATAATATTGAACAGTTTTCCAAGAAGTTCATTGGTATTGAAAACTTGGTGCTTTAATTTCCCGTCAATCGAAACAATTTCAGTCTTCTGGATTTTAAGAATGTCGTACAGATTAACGTATCTAAATGAATATTTTATCAGTTTAACCAGATCCTGGCCCGTGGAAAAGCTTTTTTGGTCGTCCAGTCCGGCCGCTTCAGTGAAAAAAGTGTCGTTCATTTCCAGCGACTCCGCTTTTTCGTTCATTTTTTCAACCAGATTGATTCCGTAATTTTTCGCCAGATGTTCTTCAAAAGCATAAGCCGCGACATTGGATGATTCTATCAACATTAATTTTAATAGGTCAGCCGCCTTTATTCTCTCGCCTTGATACAAATCGTTTCCACCGCCTTCTTTTTCAGATTTTTCAATAACTGATTTTTTAATGATCGCAATATCGTTCAAATTCATATTTTCAATAACCGCGACTGCAGTCATAAGTTTAGTCAAAGAAGCAATCGGCATTTTAACTCCGGAGTTTTTATCAAATAAAACTTTTTCCGAGGCAAAATCGAAAAGAATAGCCGAACGGGCGAAAATATCGGGGTCCGGGATGCCCCAATCCCTGATTGGAAAATAATTGGTTTCGGCGGCTGGGAGCAGATAAGGAGCATTTTGAGGGCTGGAATCAACATAAGGGCTTTCATCCCCCAAAGAATTGCGGACTAAAACTACTGGACTTAAAAAATTCAACCCCAAAAACAAATCCAGAATTGAAACAAAAAGGAATTTGACAGTCATTGCGATTACTTATCTTTTTCAACTTTCAAATGCAGTTCTTTCAGCTGTTTTTTATCTATTTCCGAAGGACTTTCCATCATCGGATCCCTGGCATCGCCGGTTTTTGGAAAGGCGATCACTTCGCGGATGTTCGGCTCATTAGCAAAAATTGATAATAACCGATCAATACCCAAAGCAATGCCTCCGTGAGGGGGACCGCCGTAAGCATATGCTTCCAAAAGGTGGCTGAATTTTTCTTTTATTTCTTCATCAGAATACCCAAGAATATTGAAAACTTTCATTTGAAGCTCGGGGTTTGTAATTCTTATGCTGCCGCCGCCTATTTCAAAACCGTTTAAAACAAGGTCATATTGCCAAGATTTTACTTTCATAGGGTCGCTATCAAGTAATCTAATATCTCGTTCTTGCGGCGCGGTAAAAGGATGATGCGATGGAGAAATTTCTTGAGTTGTAGTTTTTTGGAAAAGAGGAAAATCCAAAACCCAAGCAAAAGCCATAGTATTCGGGTTCTTACTTTCTCTAAAATCAAACTTATCATCTCCGAATCTTTTAATGGCTTCTTCATAAGTAAATCGGGGGAATGGTTTTTTTAGTATCTTGCAATTTACTATCTTTTCGGTAAGCTCTGTGTACAAGTCTTCGATTAATGCTAAAATCGCTTCCCTTTCAACAAAACTCATTTCCAAATCAAGCTGGGTAAATTCAGGCTGACGGTCGCCCCGGGTGTCCTCGTCCCGGAAACATCGGGCAATCTGAAAATATCTCTCAATTCCGGCAACCATTAAAATCTGTTTATACTGCTGGGGCGACTGGGGCAGAGCGTAAAATTTCCCCGGATAAAGACGGGACGGCACCACATAATCTCTGGCTCCTTCCGGAGTTGACTTGGTTAAAATTGGGGTCTCTATTTCTATAAAGCTGCGGTCATTTAAATAATCCCTCATAAACTTAATCACTTTGTGGCGCATGATTAAATTGTTTTTCAACCGCTCCCTTCTTAAATCCAGATACCTGTATTTCAAACGGAGCTCCTCGTCTATCTCATGGCCGGCGCTGTCCAAAGGAAACGGCGGCGTTTCGGATTGGCTTAAAATAACCACTTCAACGGCTTTTACCTCAACTTTTCCGGTTTCTATTTCCGGGTTTTCCATGCCTTGGGGCCGCTCGGATACTTCACCTTTAATAAATAAAACCCATTCGGGCCGGAGAGTTTCAGCAATTTTATAAAGTTCCTCATTTTGGGGCGTAAAAACCAACTGGGCAATCCCGGAGCGGTCGCGCAAATCAATAAAAATTATTTTCCCGTGGTCGCGCCGAACATTAACCCAGCCAAAAAGTTCAACCGTCTCCCCTACTTTATCTTTTATTTCGTTAACCCAATATCGTTTCATGGCTTACATTTCTGAAACAAACATTGCTTAAAAATCTCTTTATGCTCCAGCCCGCGATTTTAAGCGCTTTTGGGATCAATGAATTTTCAGTCAAGCCGGGCAGGGTGTTTAATTCCAGAATATGAATTTTCCCTTTCTTGACTAAAAAATCAGAGCGCGAATAATCTTTGCAGCCCAAAACCATATGAGCTCTGACCGCGGTTTCCTGAATTTCTTTGGCCAAGTGGTCGCTTATCTGGGCCGGCGTGATTTCTTCAGTCGCCCCGGTTTTATACTTGGCTTCGTAATTAAAAAATTTGTATTCCTGATTTGGAATTATTTCGGTTACTGGAAGAGCCGAAACTTCGGTAGCGCCGTTAATCTTTTTCTCAACCACTCCGCAGGTAAATTCGCGGCCGTGGATATACTCTTCTACTAAAACTTCGGGGTCGTACTTGAAAGCATTCTGGATAGCTTTGTTTAACCAATTTCTCCTCCTGACAATCGAAACACCGACTGACGAGCCGCGGGAACAGGGTTTCACCACCACCGGCATTTTTACTAATTTATTTACAAAAAATTTTAATTGGGACTGAAAATATTCTCCTTCTTTGACAAATAAAGTTTTCGGAGTTTTCAAGCCGTTTACTGAAAAAAACTGACGGCTTTTGGCCTTATTCATAGCCAAAGCCGAAGCCAAGACTCCGGAACCGGTATAAGGGACGCCGTAGGATTCTAAAATCGCCTGAAGCCGGCCGTCTTCGCCGAATTCCCCATGAGTAGCCAAAAAACACAAATCAACGCTTTTAACGGCTTTTTCCAGTTTAGCCCAGCGTCCCGCCATCCAGACTTTTCCGTCCCGCAGAATTTTTATTTTCACCGGCTCAAAAAGCCGGCTATCCAAATTTTTAAAAATATTTTCGCCGCCCGCCAAAGAAACTTCGTATTCGCTCGACGGCCCGCCCATAATCACTCCGACTTTGATTTTATTCATTAGATTAAAGATTAACAGAATTTAAAGATAAAAAAAGCCCATCTAAATATTGGCGCTATTCGAAAATTTATGTTATTATATGAATTTGAATTAATATAATAACTTCGCTCGATCGAAATGAATCAAAAATTTGATTCATTTCTTCCTCACTTGTTATTATAAAACATTCCGCCCATAGCTCAATTGGTAGAGCAATTCCCTTTTAAGGAAGTGGTTCCAGGTTCGACTCCTGGTGGGCGGAC
>JBBTXZ010000004.1:0-57066 GCA_038062015.1 Patescibacteria group bacterium
AAAAACTTGAAATTGTCATTCGTGCGGCTCCGCCGCCTTTCTGGATTTTCGCGGGCCTTCGCCTCGCCGAAGTGGCTTCGGCCACGCCACGCAGGCGGGGGACTTCCTCGCCCCGAGCCTGTCGAGGGGCGAAAGCGGTTCGGACTAATTCAAGAATACTGCACCAAGACAAAAAAACCGAGAGCTCTCGGTTTTTTTGATATTGGACAGACAAATTTCAAACAGGCAAAAGTTTTATAAATTAACTATATCTGCTATGCTCAAAGCGGAGGTGCTTATGATAAAAGATGAATCAAATAATCTGCCACCGCATCTGCCGACGCCGGAGGAGATAGAAACAACTAAGCTCTATGAAGTTCTTTTACGGGAAGGATGGAAGTCAGTCAAGGGCAACCAATGGGTTAACGAAGCCGGGGAAAGGGGGTATTACTTGATCGCTATGCAAAAGGAAGGCGAAAAAACAATCGTTCTTCAATCTCCTGTTTCTTTGTTTATTGTTCGTCTGCCTGAATCTTAAAAACGGTCCGCAAAAACTGCGGACCTGATTTTTTTGACAATTCCCAAGCCTTGTGATAATATAAATATACTGCACATTTACGTTTAAGGAGAACATATGCAGAAAGTCGCGCTCTCTAAAAAAATTGCGCGGATAGGGGGCTGGGTATTCCTTTATGTTGCCTTTGCCTGCGCCTTCGCAGGCTGGGTATCACCGGAAGAAGAATGGAGAGCTTGGGCAACGACATCGGTGATGCTCATTGCCGGCGGCCTGGCCGCTCTTCTTTGGGGCTACCGAGGCGAAATCACATTTCGCCTGGAGCGCGAATGAGAGACGCTCAAGGCAAATCAGTTGACCCGTCAAGTCTTAAAGATTGGCGGGTTTTTGTTTTTTAAAACGAAGGATTGCTTAAATAAATTTTTTATGATAGAATTTTTTCGAACTGGCTTTTTAAAAAGTATGGCTCTAACCCCGAAAGAAAAAACAAAAATCATCCAGCCGCAGTCGCTCCACGAAAAAGACACCGGCTCTACCGGAATTCAAGCGGCTTTATTCACCGAAGAGATAAAACGGCTGATTAAACATTTAAAAGACCATCCCAAAGACCATTCTTCCAGGCGGGGTCTTTTGAAAACTGTTTCCAAAAGAAAACGGCTGCTCGATTATCTAAAAAAAGATGATCCGAAAAAATACAGCTCAATCATTAAAGACCTGGGGCTAAAACGTTAAATGGCTTACAAAATAGCTGCCATTGCTTCTTCTTTGCCTAAGCTTTTCATGCATTCTAAAAAAACCCAGACTGTGGCTGTTTTCGTTGACGCCCAAAACATGTACCACTCGGCCAGAAACCTTTACAAAGCCAGAGTCAACTTTAAAGAACTTTTAAAATTCACTGTGGCCGGAAGAAATCTAATCAAGGCCAATGCTTACGTCATCAAAAGCGACATCCCCGAAGAACAGGGTTTTTTCGAAGCTTTAGAACGTTCAGGCTATTACCTGAAAATGAAGGATCTCCAAATTTTTCCGGGCGGAATGAAAAAGGCCGACTGGGATGTCGGCATGGCCATTGACGCCATCAGCATGGCTCCCAAAGCCGAGGTGATGGTTTTCGCCACCGGCGACGGTGACTTCATCCCTCTTTTAGAGTATCTGAAACATCAGGGAATCACCGTGGAAGTGGTGGCTTTCAGAAGAAGCACTTCTTCCAAGCTAATTCAAGCCGCTGACAAGTTTTATGACTTGGAAGAAGAAGCCGAAAGATTTTTGTTAAGAAAATAGTTCGAGACCTCGACTGAGCTCGGTCGAAGTCCAAGCTCACCATAAATGACCAAAGTCAAAAAGTTTTCAACTGAATACGGGGGCAGAAAACTGGAAGTAGAAATAGGCAAACTGGCTGAACAAGCAGACGGTTCTGTTTTTATTAGATACGGCGACACTTCAGTTTTAGTGACAGCGATAATGAACGATTTTCAAAAAGACGCAAACTATATGCCCCTGATTGTAGATTACGAAGAAAGATATTACGCCGCCGGAAAAATAAAAGGCTCAAGATGGATAAAAAGAGAGACCCGGCCCGGCGAAGAAGCGATTCTCCATGCCCGGATGATTGACCGGACCCTGCGCCCCCGCTTTGATCAAAGGATTAGAAACGAAATTCAAATAGTCGCTACCGTCCTCTCTTTTGACGGAGAAAACGACCCGGATATACCTAGCCTTATCGGCGCTTCTTTGGCTTTGATGGTTTCGGATATTCCTTTTTCGGGCCCGGTGGCCGGAGCCAGAATCGGAGAGATAAATGGAGAATTGGTCTTAAATCCTAATTATGAACAAAGGGTAAAATCATCTTTTGATCTAGTTGTCGCCGGAATAGACGAAAAAGTGAGCATGCTGGAATTTGAAGGAAACCAGATTCCGGAAGACCGGGTTCTAAAAGCCATTGACTTCGGCCATAAAGAATACAAAAAAATAATTGAATTCCAGGCTGGAATCGCCGGCCAGCTTAAAACCGAAAAAAGAAAACTGGAAATTTTTGAACCGGAAGAAAAAGTAATCAAGGCGATAAAAAATTTTCTCAAAGACAAGCTGGAAAAGGCCATTTATGAAACCAATGGCAAAACTAAAACTTGGTCAGCTTTGGATGCTTTAAAAAATTTGCTGATTGAACACTTAAAAGAAAATTATAAAGACAACTCGGACTTATTCAAAATTTTAAAAGAGCTTGAAAACATAGTTGGCCAAGAATTAGATGAAATCGTCCATAAAAACATTTTGGAAAAAGAAAGAAGGTCTGATGGAAGAAAATTAGACCAGATAAGGCCCTTGAATATTGAGGCCGGAGTATTACCGAGAACCCACGGTTCGGCCATTTTCCAACGGGGCGAAACCCAGATTTTAAACATCCTGACTTTGGGCAGTCCGGGCAAAGAACAATGGATTGAAGAAATGGAAACCGAAAAAAAGAAATACTTTATGCACCATTATAATTTCCCGCCTTTCTCCGTCGGCGAAACCGGCCGGGTCGGCTTTCCGGGCCGAAGAGAGATCGGCCACGGCGTTTTAGCCGAAAAATCCCTTGAACCAGTCGTACCAACTAAAGAAAACTTCCCCTACACTATCCGCCTTGTTTCGGAAGCTTTATCATCTAACGGCTCAACTTCAATGGCTTCGGTCTGCGCTTCTTCTTTGGCTCTGATGGACGGCGGAGTACCGATAAAAGAACCAGTGGCCGGTATTTCAATCGGCCTGGCTTTATCGCCGGACAAAAAAAGATTCAAGCTTTTAACTGACATCCAAGGCGAAGAAGACCATTACGGCGACATGGATTTCAAAGTGGCTGGCACGAAAAATGGAATTACAGGCATTCAGTTAGATGTCAAAACCGACGGGTTGACTAATGAAATAGCTGAAGCCGCTTTAGAAGAAGCCCGCAAAGCCAGGCTTTATATTCTTGAAGAAATGAAAAAAGTGATTGCCTCGCCTCGGCCCGAACTTTCGCCTTTCGCCCCCAGAGTCTACAAAATCCAGATCAACCCGGACAAAATCCGAAATGTCATCGGACCGGGCGGCAAAATCATCAATGAAATCATTGCCCAGACCGGAGTCAATATAGATATTGAGGACTCGGGTTTGGTCTTTGTCACTTCGGAAAAAGAAGAGGGAGCTAAGAAGGCGCTTGAATGGATTAATAACCTGACTAGAGAAGTTAAAGCCGGGGAAATTTTTGAAGGAATCGTAGTTAAGATTACTGACTTCGGCGCTTTTATTGAGCTTTTCCCGAACCAGGACGGTTTGGTCCATATCTCGGAAATCTCGGACAAACGGATTGAAAGAGTTTCCGATGTTTTGAAAGTCGGCGACATGGCCAGAGTAAAAGTCAAAAAAATAGATGAACAGGGCCGAGTCAGTCTGACGATGAAATTCTAGCTCGGGTTGTGTCATTTGAAGGATTATTTGTCTGCGAGTCTTGAGAGAAGAAATTGCTATACCGAGTCGCTTTCGTGAATTAGCTATACTTCAAGTAAGTTATTCACAGCCTGGTATTTATCATCTCTTAAAAGAAAACATATAATATACGTAATGCCAGACGAACTAAAAAATCAGGGGGACCAAAAACCTATTTCTTTGGAGCCGCCCAAAGATATTGAAAATCTTTTAAAAGAGCTGCCCAAAATCGATCCCCCCAAACCCACAGCTCCTCCGGTTTTATCTCCGCCAAAACCTCAAACACCGCCTCCCCTAAAACCCATATCTCCCCCTCCAGCCTCCAGCCTCCAGCCTCCAGCTCCCCAGAGTGCTAAATCTTTTGTCCGAACAATGGCCGAAGATCTTGAAGCCGCCAAAAAAGGGATTAAACCGGAATCGAAGCCATTTGAAATCAAACCGCCGCCGAGCATCCCCAAAACGACTCCTCTGCCGCCTCCTTTAAAAATACCTTCTTCCCCCCAGATAAAACTCGGACCGGCAGAAAAAACCAAATCATTGGAATTGCCTAAAATAGAGCCTTTGCCATCAAGCCCTCCATCTGCCAGAAAATTCGCTTTAAGCCCGAAGTTTTTAATTCTTATTTTGGTTATAATCGCGGCAGTCTTTGCCGGAGCCTGGTTTTTCCTGACCAGAGAACCAAAACAAGTGGTGGTTATTACGCCAACCCCCGCCCCGACTTCCAGCCCAACGCCAAAAACTTTTTCCGAACTCATTCCTTCTACCAGTCAAATTACCATTTCCTCAACTAAAAATTTCCTGACCGTCCTGACTAGCGAAATAAACTCTCTGACTTTAACCGCCGGCAGTCTGACTTTCTTAAATCTTATTGATGAAAATGGCGCTCCGTATTCCCTGAATCAAATTTTTGAAAAACTAGGCATTATCCCTCCAGCTGGCCTCTTGGAAAATCTGGATTCCGATGAATGGATGATCGCTGCTTACGGTCAAAAAGAGTCATTCAATTCAAAGAGTCTCTTAACTTTCAATGAAGCGCCCAAACCGAAAATAGTCTTAGCAGCCAAGATATTCGACTTAATTCCTTTAAGAAGCACATTAAACAACTGGGAGTCTGCCATGACCGACGACTTAAAAAACTTATTCGGCCTCGATTCAAAAAAAGCAACCAGCGAAACATTTCTGGATAATATCTATGGCGGAATCGACATCCGATACCGAAACTTTCCTTTTGCCGATAAAAGTATTGATTACGCTATCGTCAGTCTAACCGAATTCAATGCTGATTACTTTGTTCTTGCCGGCTCCAGAGAAAGCATTTATTCGGCTATTGATCTCTTGCAACGTCAATAAAAACTCTTGTCTTGACAAGTAGAAACAACCGGCAAATAATTAAGCTAAGGGGCAACTCGGCCTGTTATTTATTATAAATGACACCTCAACAACTTGAACAATTAAAGAAAAGCTTGGCTGAAGAAAAAAAGAGGATCGAAAAAGAATTAGGCGAAATCGGCCAAAAAAATCCCAAAGTAGAGGGTAATTTTGACGTTCGCTTTCCCCAATACGGCCAGGGCAAGGATGAGAACGCCCAAGAAGTGGCTGAATTTGAAAAAATGAAAATTCTTGAAGCTAATTTAGAAAAAAGGCTCGGCGAAATAAACGAAACTCTAAAAAAAGTTGGGGAAGATACTTATGGAACTTGTCAAAGCTGCTCGGCCGAAATAGAAAAGCCGCGGCTCAAAGCCATGCCTACGGCTTCTCTTTGTTCTGTTTGCGCTAAAAAAATATAATAGACATTTCGATATATCAATATATATGGGCAAGAATCCATATGATTATTTTGTCCGGTATAAATAAACATTTATTTATACCTCACTTATAATTATAATTTGAGTAATGACCTCAAAAATATTTTCTGCCGCCATCATCGGACTTGACGCCATTCCGATTGAAGTTGAAGTTGATACCTCGCGCGGCCTGCCTTCTTTCAATATCGTCGGCCTGCCGGATAAAACCGTCCAAGAATCAAAAGACCGGATAAATTCGGCCATAAAAAATTCCGGCCTCCAAAATCCTAAAAAAGAAAACCTGAAAATAGTGGTTAATCTTGCTCCGGCCGACATAAAAAAACAGGGGCCGACTTATGACCTGCCGATCGCCGCCTGTTACCTTTTGAACACCAAGCAGGTTGAATTCGACTACAAAGAAAAAATTTTCGCCGGAGAACTGGCTCTGGATGGCTCATTAAGAAGTATAACCGGAGTTTTGTCGATCGCTCTAATGGCCAGAGATCGCGGATTTAAAGAACTAATCCTACCCAAACAAAACACCAAAGAAGCCAGCCTGATCAAGGGAATCAGAATTATCGGCCTTAAAAATTTAACCGAACTGGCCGCCTACTTAAACGGTCAAATTTTGATTGAGCCGGAAAAACCGGCTGATTTCTCAAAATTATTAATCGACGGTAACAATCAAGATTTCGACATCTCTGAAATCAAGGGGCAGGAAACAGCCAAAAGGGGCATGGCCATTGCCGCAGCCGGCTTCCACAATATCCTTTTGACCGGGCCGCCGGGCGCCGGAAAAACAATGCTGGCCAAAGCCCTGCCTTCAATCATGCCGGCTCTTTCTTTAAAGGAAGCTCTCGAAATAACTAAAATACACAGTATTGCCAACGTTTTAAAATATACGGAAGAAGACAATGGCTATTTAATCAGTCAGAGGCAATTTAGAAATCCACATCATACTGCTTCGGCCGCGGCTTTGGTCGGCGGCGGAGCCAATCCCAGGCCCGGCGAAATAAGCCTGGCCCATCGGGGCGTTTTGTTTTTGGACGAATTCCCGGAATTCAACCGCGACGTTTTGGAATCTCTGCGCCAGCCCCTTGAAGAAGGAAAAATTTCAGTTTCGCGGGCCAGCCACTCAATCACCTATCCAGCCAGGTTTCTATTAGTCGCTTCAATGAACCCCTGCCCCTGCGGAAATTATCAAAATCCCCAAAAAGAATGCCTCTGCGCTCCGGGAACCATAATGCGATACCAGAAAAAAATCTCCGGCCCGCTCTTGGACCGATTCGACATTAAATTAAACGTGCCGCAGGAAGACCCCAGAAAATTAAAAGACGAACCGAATTACCAAGAATCAAAAGAGACAAGAAAACTGGTGGAAGCAGCGAGACAAAAACAGCTTGAGCGTTTTCAAGAAAGCGGAATCTTCACCAATTCGGAGATGACTAATCGTCAAGTGAGAAAGTTTTGCAAAATTGATCCGGAAACCGAAGAAACTTTAGACAATTACGCCACTGTGAAAAAAATAAGCCACCGGGCTTATTTCAAAATTTTGAAGCTGGCCCGGACCATCGCTGATTTGGAGGGCCGGGAAAATATTTTGGGGCAGGATATAAACGAGGCCTTCATCTACAAAAACGATGGTGTGCTGGTGACTTTATAAATGTTTTTGGTGAGATTCTGAATTCTGCCCGCAGGAAGGTTTGGGGAGGAATGCGGGAAACATATTATTTTTTAATTAATTTAAAATTTTTTAACAAAAGAAAAACGAACCGATCAGCGTAAGCCAACCAGTTCGTCGATGTTTGTCCACACTGCGTAGTGGACTTCACGGTGGTATTTCTACCACACTTGGGTCTTGCCCTCCCGTTGGAGGTCCCAAGCCGTGAACACCGCTCCAGCCTCGACCAGCCGTTTGACGACTGGGAGGAGCTGGGAGCTCGTCCCGCCGTTGGCGATGAGCGTGTAGCTTTCGCCGGCGGCGGGAGCGAACGCGCTCACGGGGACAACTTCGACTCCAGCCGGAGGCTGAAGCTGATCTCCGTCCCGAGAGATCACGAGCACACCCTGCTCGTTGGGGAATCCCCGACGCGCATCCGCGAGGATGCCTTCCGTGTTGCGACCGAGAAATGATAGAATCATGTTCTTCTCCTTGTGAATGCTGGGCGTAGCCAGCAGATTTCAATGAGGTCGAAAGCGTCATTGCTCCGACCTTGATCGCGCTCAGCGCGAGTATGCCTCGGCTTCTGAAGCCAGACAATTAAATCGCAAATGATTTGTAATCTAATTGCCTAGCTTCAAAATTTATTTTCTCAAAGATCTTCTGTTTCGGCTTTTTAAGCCATCATCAGGGTAAGTACACACTTACCGACAGAGAGGGTTTTGTTAATCCAGACCCTCAATCTGGAATTAAGTGCGGGGATTACCAGCCCTCGCACTCTTTTTTTGGGACTTGCACCCAGCGGGCGTACAGCCCGCCGAGGATCCCTTTGGTGCCCTCTCGGCGGTACCCAGCCACGGCAACGTACCAGTTGCCGTTGACTTGGGTCAAATCCCCCGCATTGGGGGTTTGATCCAATCGGGCTCGGGGCCATGCTCCGAGCATGCCTTCTTCTGACCCTGGCTGAGCGGCGATAGCCGCCATTTCCTCTTTTTTCATCCCGCCCTCCCCGCTCTTTGAGCGAGAGAATCTTCTGCCGCAAAATGCGTACCAGAAGCCTTTCAATCGCGCACAGCGCGTGTATGCTTTTTCGGAATATATTCCCGAAGAGCGAACTAAGTATATATTCTAACTTTATATACCCACTTCGCTCTTCAGGAAACCTAGTTTTTAAAGAAAACTGCTTAATCAGGTGTTGCACTTGAGGGTTTAATGGACGATTTTCTTAATACTTTAATTATACACCCATATTGAAACTTTGTCAAATCCGAGCGTAAGGATTCCTCGCTCCGTGAACCTCGAAATGCAGATGGCAGCCGGTGGAGCGGCCAGTGGAACCCATTAAACCGATAAGTTGGCCCCGAGAAATAAATTCGCCGCTTGAAACAAAAAGCCGCGACAAGTGGGCGTATAAAGTGTAAATTTCGTTGCCGTGGGAAATCTTGACGTACTTCCCTGCCCCGCCGTTCCAACCGCTTTGTCTGGCCGCAATAACCGAACCTTCAGCCGCAGAGTAAACCGGCGTACCACAGATACTGGCCACATCAACTCCATTCCGGCCGTGGATCCGGCCCCAGTTATGCCCTTGAGCCGGCAAAAAGAAAAATCCGCCCAAATCAGGTAAACGGGCAAAACGAACATTGGAAGTATAGGCAATGTACTGGCCGGCAATCTGAATTTTCCCGTCAGGCACGATTATCTCCTGGCCAAGCTGCAAAGAACCGTCTTTAGGCAAACCATTAAACTCAAATATTTTATCTTCTTGAGCTGAATACTTCTTAGCGATTGACTGAATGCTATCGCTCTGCTTAACAATATGAATAACCCCGGAAACAGGAGGAATTTTTAATTCTTGACCCGGGCTTAAATAATCGCTATTCTTTAAATTGTTGGCCCAGATCAGGGAATTAGCGCTGATGCCGAAATCATTAGCCACTTGGCCCAAGGTGTCGCCGGGCTGGACAGTGTAACTCACAATCTGGTTCCGCTGGCCGTTATCAAAAATGGAGGTCAATGATTGATAAGGCAGGAATGATTCCTGAAAAACATTACGCGACGAATCAGTCTTGTCTTGGCTGACTGAAAGTGTTTGGCTTAGAAAAAAATCTCCATCGGCCGGCTCGGTATTTAAATTGATGAGAGCGGAAGTTTCTTCAATATAATCTTCCACTGCCAGACTTAAAACAGTGCCTTGGCCTTGGCCGGAAGTAGTTTTGAAAGAAAATAAAATAATGACCGAAGTTATCAAAATAAACAGAACCAGCCGGTCATTTTCAACATAAGATTTGTATTTGGCGAGATTTTTTTTAAAAAATCCAAAAAATGCGATTACTTCGGGATTTAAAAACATATACATATAGATAAGAATCAATATAATTAGTTCGCTCGGATGAACTGAAATAACTTTCAATCATCCTCGCTCACAATTATAAAAATCCTCTTCCGAGGACTACAAATATTGTAGGAAAAATAAATCTAATGTCAAATTAAGATATCAACAATTGAACATATGACCGTTCCAAGAAAACACACCACCAAGAGTAGCCAAGGCCAAAGAAGACAGCACTTAAAGCTTAAAAGGCTTAATCTTTTGCCCTGCCCCAAATGCGGCAATCTAAAAATGTCTCATAAAATGTGTAAAAGCTGCGGATTCTATAAATAATGGCTTCAAGACACCTTGCCCGTTCAATTGCAATTCAATCCCTTTACGAATGGGACTTTAAAAACTGCGACTCCGGCTCTCTGCCTGAAATCATCCAAAGGAACATCAAAGAATTCGGGCCGGGGCTTAAAGAAGAAAAATTCGTGGACAGTTTAATCAAAGGGGTGGTAGAGCATAAAAGAGAGCTCGACAACATAATCGAGAAAGCGGCGCCAATGTGGCCGATTAACCAGATTGATATGATTGACCGGAATGTTTTAAGATTGGGGCTTTACGAGCTTTTATATGAAGACAAAAATGAAGTGCCTCCTAAAGTAGCGATCAACGAAGCCATTGAACTGGCTAAAAGTTTCGGCGGTGAAACTTCCGGCAAATTCATAAACGGCGTTTTGGGAACGGTTTTTAGAGAAATGGAAAAGAAAAATGGAGATAAATAAACTTCAAGAGCTTGAGCGAAAATTAGGCGTACACTTCCATAATCATGATCTGTTGCTCGAAGCCCTGACTCACCGTTCTTACTTAAATGAACGGCCTGACTGGCGCTTGAATCACAACGAACGGCTGGAATTTCTGGGCGATGCGGTTTTAGAATTGATTGTCACAGAGCGCCTTTTCAAAGACCACAACGAACCGGAAGGAGTTTTAACTTCCTGGCGGGCGGCTTTAGTCAACTCATCAATGCTGGCTGAAATCTCCAAAAAACTGAACTTAAACGAATATGCCCTTTTGTCGCAAGGAGAAAGAAAAGACAATGGCCGGGCGAGACAATATATTTTAGCCAATGCCCTGGAAGCGATAATTGGAGCAATCTATCTTGACCAAGGCTACGAAGAAACAAAAAAATTCATTGAAAAAAACATTCTTGTCGAATTTGAAAGAATCATAGACCAAAAATTGTATAAAGACGCTAAATCGCTTTTTCAGGAAAAAGCCCAGGAAAGGGAAGGAGTCACGCCTTCATACAAAGTTTTGGACCAGTGGGGGCCGGATCACGACAAAACTTTCAAAGTCGGAATTTATTTAAATGACGAATTGGCCGGCGTGGGCTTCGGCCCCTCAAAACAGGAAGCCCAGCAAAAAGCGGCCGAAGACGCTCTTCACAAAAAAGAATGGGAATGATATTATTTTAAATGATGGCTGAAAAAAATACTGATCAGGAATTCGTTGAACATATCGTCAAGTCTTTAGTCAATCACCCTGATGATGTCATAGTTGAAAGAAAAATTGATGAAATGGGGGTCCTTTTAACTCTCAAAGTCAATCCGGCTGATATGGCTTTAGTGATAGGGAAAAATGGTTCAACTGCCAGAGCGATAAGAACTTTAGTCTGGATAATCGGCTTAAGAAACCGCGCCCGGGTCAATTTCAAAATTGAAGAACCGGAAGGCTCGACCCGTTCGGCTATCGCTCAGGGTGGTGAGCAAGGTCGAACCATGAGGATGAAAAGGGGCGAGATGGAATCAGTCGTTGACGAACTGAAATCATAAAGTTTGACGTAGTTACAATTTTCCCGGAAATTTTTGACTCTTTCCTCAAAGAGTCGCTTTTACATAAGGCTCAAGAGAAAAAAATAATCCAGGTGAAAATCCATAATCTCCGAAATTGGGCAGAAGGCAAACATCAGGTAGTAGATGACTCCCCTTACGGCGGCGGCCCGGGAATGGTTTTAAAGATTGAACCGATTTTTAAAGCAATAAGAGAAGTTAGAAGTAAGAAGTTAGAAGAAAAAAAGAGAACAAAAATAATTTTTCTTTCGCCCAGAGGGAAAAAGTTTATCCAAAAAATAGCTCAAAGATGGGCCAAAGAATTAAAACAATTGGTCATAATCTCCGGACGCTATGAAGGAATTGATGAAAGAGTTAAAAAACTAGCTGATGAAACAATTTCGGTCGGCGATTTTATCACTCTTGGCGGCGAAGTCCCGGCCATGGCTATAATTGAAGCCATGGCAAGATTGATTCCCGGGGTAGTCGGCAAAAAAGCCTCAATTGAAAAACTGGATTTTCCTCAATACACCAGACCGGAAATCTTTTCACCTCAAAAATCAGCTAAATGGGCGGTGCCCAGGGTCTTAGTTTCTGGCAATCATAAAAAAATCTCTGAATGGAGAAAAAAACACTCGAAAAAGATTTAGCCTCGATGAGCACTAAAGAGATTGGATTTCTGGCTGAAGGAATCGCCCGGCATTATTTAATTAAGAAAGATTATAAAATTTTAGCGGCGAATTACAAAATGAGTTTTGGCGAAATTGATATTATCGCTCAAAAAGACAGCACTGTAATTTTCGCTGAAGTAAAAGCCAATAAAGATGTTGCTCCTGAATTTTCACCTGAAATAAGAGTTGATTACAAAAAGAAAAATAAACTGATAAATCTGGCGACGGCTTATATGTTAAATCGGGAAATGGCCGACTTAGACTGGCAGATAGACATAATTTCGGTTATTTTTGACTCGGAAAATAAAAAAGCTCACATCAAACATTTCAAAAATGCCGTCAATAGTTACTAAAAGCGCAAAAGAAACTAAACAAATTGCCGCGAAACTGGCGGGGAGGCTAATTAAGAAAAGAAATCGCGGAGCCTTAGTCGTAGCTCTTGAAGGAGAACTTGGCGCCGGGAAGACAACTTTCATCAAAGGATTTTCAAAAGCTCTGGGTATTCGCGAAAAAATCCTAAGCCCGACATTTGTTTTAATCCATAAACACAAAATAATTAATAACAAAAAACGAATAAAGAATAAAGAATTCAAAAATCTTTATCATATAGATTGTTATCGACTAAAATCCGGAAAAGATTTATTAAAACTCGGGATTAAAGAAATTTTCGCCAATCCGGAAAACATTGTCTTAATCGAGTGGGCCGACAGAGCAAAAAAGATTGTGCCTAAAAATGCGATTTGGATTTATTTTAGTCACTTGGAAAAAAATACAAGAAGAATAACAATAAAATAATGAAAACTCTCGTTTTAATCGACGCGAATGCCTTAATCCACCGGTCATTTCATGCTTTGCCGCCGCTTAAAGCTCCAAGCGGCTTGATAACCAATGCGATTTTCGGATTTTCTTCAACTCTACTCAAAATGCTCAAAGACCTTAAACCTGATTATATTGCCGCCGCTTATGACTTAGCCGGCCCGACTTTCCGCCACGAAGCTTTTAAAGAATATAAAATCCACCGAGCCAAAGCGCCGGACGAACTTTATAGCCAAATCCCCTACACCAAAAAAGTTCTTGAGGGTTTTGGTATCCCGCCTTTAACCAAACAAGGCTTTGAGGCCGATGATATTATCGCTACCTTGACTGAAAAATTCGAAAAGGAAAAAGATATAAAAATAATAATCGTCACCGGCGACTTGGACGCGCTCCAGCTCGTGAAAAATAAAAAAATTCTGGTTTACACAATGAAAAAAGGCTTAAGCGATACAATGATTTATGACGAAAACGCAGTTCAAGAAAGATATGGTTTGAAACCAGAGCAATTAACCGACTATAGAGGACTCAAGGGTGATCCGTCAGACAATATTCCGGGCGTACCGGGTGTCGGCGATAAGACCGCCTCGGAGCTTTTAAAAGAATATGGCACGATTGAACAACTCTACAAAGACTTAAAATCAAAAATCAAAAATCCCGCCAGAGGCGAGGCTCGCCCGAGGCGGCAAAAAACAAAATTATTAAAAGAAGGTTTGGTAAAAAAGCTGTTGGACCACGAGGAGCAAGCCTTATTTTCAAAACATCTGGCTATGATGATAAAAGATCTGGATATTGATATTGATTTTAAAAAGGCTGATTGGAAAAATAATTTTAACCGCCCGGCTTTGGAAAAAGTTTTCAGAGAGTTGAACTTCACAAGTTTAATTTCCCGAATACCAGAAGTAAAAGTTAAAAATGAGAAATTAGAAATCAGAAAAGAAGAGAAAAAAGAAACTAAAAATACTATCACTCCAGAAGATTCAGAAAATCTAGTCAAAAAAATTCAGATTGCGGCCTGGCTTTTGAATTCGGAGCTGAAAGAACCGACTCTGGAAGAAGTATATTTCAATGAATTTGGCAAAATGATTCCAAGTGAAAACACAGAATTAAACATTGCCAAACTCTATGAAATTTTAATAAGTAAACTCAAAGATGCCGAGCTTCTTAAAGTTTTGGAAGAAATTGAGGCTCCCATAATTCCAATTTTAGCCGAAATGGAATCGAATGGTTTTAAAATAGATGAAAAACAGATTAAAAAACTGGCTGATTTTAGCAAAAAAGAAATCAAAGAACTGGAAGAGAAAATTTTCAAGCTAGCCGGAATTAGATTCAATATCAGCTCAACCCGGCAGTTAAGCGAAATATTGTTTAACCGACTAAAAATTATTGGCCGAATAAGAAAAACACCTAAAGGAAAATTATCCACCCGGGCAACTGAACTTGAAAAACTTATTGAAGCCCACCCGATTATTCCTTTAATCCTAAATTACCGAGAGCTTCAAAAACTTAAAACAACCTACATCGACCCCTTTCCAAAATTAATTAACCCAAAAGATAACCGGCTTCACACCACTTTTATTCAAACCGGAACCGTGACCGGCCGCTTGGCCAGTCAAAATCCGAATCTACAGAACATCCCGATAAAAACCGAATTGGGCCAAGAGTTCAGAAAAGTTTTTATCGCAGAAAAAGGATACAAACTAATTTCGCTTGATTTTTCTCAGATTGACTTAAGGATTGCCGCCCATATTGCTCAAGACGAAAAAATGATTAACTTCTTTAAAAAAGGAGAAGACATCCACTTAAGAACTGCGGCTGAAGTTTTTGATATTTCACCGGAAAACGTAACCCCAAGAATGAGGCGGGAAGCCAAGGCCTTGAATTTCGGCATAATCTACGGTATGGGACCGCAGGGATTCGCCCGCTCGGCCGGAATCAAGCAGGCTGAAGCCAAGAAGTTTATCGAAAAATATTTTGAAGAATTTCCGAAAATCGCCGAATATATGGCCGAAATGAGAAACGAAGCCCACGAAAAAGGAGTGATTAAGAACTTACTGGGGAGAAGAAGACAGTTAACTGAAATTTACTCTTCTATTCCGGAAATGGTCAGGCAAGCCGAGAGAATGGCCATAAACTTTCCGATTCAAAGTATGACCAGCGACATAACGAAAATGGCAATGATTAAAATTCAGGAGTATATTCATAAAAATTATGAAAAAGAGGAAATTAAAATGCTGCTTCAGGTCCACGATGAAATTGTTTTAGAAGCCAAAGAAAATATAGCCGAAAAGATAGGCGAAGAATTAAAGAAAATTATGGAAGGCGTGTATAAGCTTGACGCGCCGTTGGTTGCTGAAGCAAAAATCGGGGATAATTGGCGCGATCTTAAACCAATAAATTGACATGCCGGAATTGCCTGAAGTTGAAACAATCGCCAAAGAACTAAAAAAGAAAATTGTCGGCCTAAAAATAACTGATGTTTGGACTGATCGAGAAAAGCCGTTTAGGCAAAGTGGTGGACTTAAAAAATTCTTAAAAGAAATTAAGAATAGGAAAATCGTTGATGTTCGCCGGAGAGCTAAGTTTGTAATTATAAATATAGAAGGACCTAAAAGTATTTTTATCCATCAAAAAATCTCTGGGCATCTGCTATACGGACGCTGGAAACTTGAAGCTGGAAACTGGAAAGCTGAAAAAGCTGGGCCGCTTCGAGACGATCGACAAAATAAATATCTGCGGATAATTTTCTTCTTGAATAATGGCTATCAGTTGGCTTTATCGGATTTAAGACGTTTTGGAAAAGTTATGCTGATTGGCGACAGAGAAATTGAAAACCTGAAAGAATTAAAAAAATTAGGGCCGGAGCCGCTGGAAATAAGCTTCAGCCAGTTTAAAAAACTGTTTGACCCTTCGACAAAGCTCAGGGCAAGAAAAAAAGGCCGGCTAAAACCGGTTTTAATGGATCCTTATTTCATCGCCGGAATCGGCAATATTTACTCTGACGAAATCCTCTGGAACGCCGGGTATCATCCTTTAACGCGAGTTGAAAAATTAAAGGAAAATGATTTAAAAAAGATTTTTAATTCAATGATAAAAGTTTTGAGTAAAGCGATTAAATATCAGGGTGATAGCATGGATGATTACCGGCTGCCGTCAGGAGAGAAGGGGCATTATCAGGAAATCCAGAATGCTTACCAGCAGACTGGAAAAAAATGCAAAAAAGGAGATGGCGGCATAATTCAAAGAATTAAGATTGGAGGTCGTTCCGCCCATTTTTGTCCGAAGCATCAAAAGTTATAATCCTATCTTTAAGTTTTTCAGTATTACCCCATTTCAATAATCCCAGATAAGAATTAAGAATTTCGGAAGTTGGCGATTCTTTCAATTTTTTAAACATCCTCCTCTTGGTGGTAGTTCTTAAAACTAGATGGTCCGGGAAATGAATCCAACCTAAGAAATCAATTCCTGAAGCAAGAGTTTTCTCTCGCCACTGTATCGTATTTGGAGTTTTTAAACTCTCCAACATATTGCACCAAGTAGCTTATTTTTTTATTTTACGGAATTGGGCCGTCTGAAACCTTAGTCGCAGACCAATTGGCCTACTATCCTGTTTCTATTGTAACAAAAATGCCCGAGAAGTTTAACAAACTTCTCGGGCAGAAACAAAGGGATCCAAGGACCAAGTGTCCAAGGGCCTACTACTTGCCAGGAGCCGCGAGACGATAGTCGCGATGGAAATCGCTGTCAAGCCAGCTGAAGCCCAGAGCCCACCGGTCGCCGCCCCAGTCGAGGCACGGCACAATCCGGTCGCCGTCGCGGTACTGCCAGATAGTGGCCGTGAAGATCAGTACAAAGTTTCGGAGCTCGGTCGGAATATTGTCCTGGTTCTCCAACAGCCATTCGGCGTCTTCTTGGCCAAGGTTAGCATCAAGAGACGGTATACGGGACCGACGCACCGTCTCTTCGCCGTTCACGTTGTCCTCGCCGTCCTTGTGGAACGGGATGCCGATGATGGCGCCGGAGATGCGACGCGGCTGGTTCTCCAAAAGCATCAAACCATCTTTCCGCTTGTCATGGCGGAAGTTGCCGAAAACTGATCCAAAGCGACCCTCAATGGCTGCCTGAAGATGCGCTTTGAGCTGAAAAGCATCGAACGGATAACCGTTTAACTGCCTCAACTGGCGACCGATCTCGAATAACTGTCCCGTGATGCTTTCGTACAGATCGCCTGCGACCATATTGGCCATGACGATTCTCCTTGTGTTGGCTGCGTCAATGCAGCGATTTGACTATTTTCTGTAGCCAAATCGCTGCATTGATTCGTAAGTAATTATTGCATATAAAGTGCTGTTTTTAGGTGTTTTTCAACCTATATATTTATTATACACCCAAACAATATACTTGTCAAATGCCAATATTGATTCTCTGTTCTACTATAAAAAGCGAAATGATCATCTTCCTCTACGGTCAAAATTCATACAGCTTAATTCAGTATGTTAATCAGTTTTTGGATCGCTACCGGAAAAAGTATCCGGAAAGCTTTAATCTGCATCGGTTTGATTTGGAAGAAGATGATCCGGCGGAAATTGAGAACGCAATCAAAGGTATTTCTTTTTTCAACGAAGTCAAATTCGTGGTCATCAAGAATCCGATGGCTAAATCCGCGGTGCTGGAAAAAATTCTGAAAGAAAATAATATCGCCGGACAAAAAGATACAGTCTTGCTTCTTTACCAAAGCGGATCAGCCGAAGATATAAAAAAGAAAAATGAAAAACTTTTCGAGCGCCTCAAAAAAGAATCTCAAATCAAAGAATTCAAAGCGCCGACGACTCAAGCGGCCGATAAATTTGCGGCGGATTATCTAGCCAAACATAAAATTTCAATTAAAAAAGAAGCGGCGGCCAAACTGATTAAAGAAACCAGCTTTGATTTTTGGCGTCTGAAAAACGAGCTTGATAAGATAATCTTTTTCGTCAAGAAAGAGAAAAAAATAAATATAGACGAAGAAGATGTAATTAAACTGGTTAATTTCAAAATTGACCATAACATTTTTGATATCATAGACGCCGCTTTTTCAAATCAGGCCAAAGCGCTGATTCTTTTTGAAAATTTCCTGACTGACGGCGGCGACCCGCTTTATCTTCTTTCAATGGTTGCTTTTCAATTAAGAAATATGTTAATAGTCCGGGAATTAATGGACAAAAACTGGCAATATGGCCAAATTCTAAAAAAAACCGGGATGCACCCGTTTTTTTTCAAAAAAAATTACGAAGCGGCGAAAAAATACCCGCTTAACGACTTGAAGAAAATTTTCCAAAAAACAGCTGATTTTGAAATCGCCCTGAAAACCGGCCAAGCCGAACCGGAAAATATTTTCTTCAAAATTTTTCTATAATGGTTCGACGAACTCACCACTTACGATGGATTATTTGAAAATCGGCAAAGCCAATGAACTAACCAACAAAAAAGACCGGATGATTTATCGGTCTTTTGAAATTCTGCCAGGCTTCCTTGCCTGGTCAAGCATCGGCCTTTTAATTCTTTTGTCTTTTATAAAGCCATTTTGGATGGCGGTTTTCATAATCGCCTTTGACCTATACTGGCTCATCAGAATCGCTTATTTTTATTCTCATCTGGCTGCGGCCTTCGGAATGATGAAAAAAGTTAAAAAAACCGACTGGCATGAAAAGCTGAAATCAGAGAATCTGGCCTGGCAGGAAATATATCATCTAGTCTTCCTCCCCTTTTACAAAGAAAACGAGGAGATAATTACTCCGTCAATTGAAGCTTTGGCTGATTCCAATTACCCAATCAGGGAAAAAATGATTGTGGTTTTAGCGAGAGAAGCCAGGGCCGGCCAAGAGACTCAAAAAATTTCCCAAAAAATAGAAGAAAAGTATGGAAATAAATTTTTCAAGTTTTTAGCCACAGAGCACCCAAAAGATATCCCCGGCGAATTGGCCGGCAAAGGTTCGAACACGGCCTGGGCCGGAAAAAAAGCAAAAGAATTAGTTGATCAGCTTAATATTCCTTATGAAAATATAATCGCATCTTCCTTTGATATTGATACGGTTACTCCGCCGGATTATTTCAGCCGCCTGACTTATGTTTACCTTACTACCGAGGACCGGCTTCACGCTTCTTATCAACCGGTCCCGCTTTATTTTAACAATATCCGGGAAGCGCCTTTTCTTTCAAGAATCGCCGCGTTCTCCACCACTTTCTGGGCTCTTTTGAATCAGGAAAGGCCGAAAAGGCTTAAAACCTTTTCCAGCCACTCAATGCCTTTTCAAGCCTTGGTTGACGTTGATTTCTGGATGACCGATATTGTCACCGAAGACAATGTCATCTTTTTCCAATGCTTCTTAAAATACGACGGCAATTACCGGGTTATCCCGTTATATTTTCCGGTTTATATGGATGCCAATGTCAGCGAAAGTTTCTACGAGACGGCGGCTAATGTTTACCGCCAGCACCGCCGTTGGGGCTGGGGCGTAGAAACAATCCCTTACATGCTTTTTGGATTTTTAAAAAACAAAAAAATTCCGGTCCGGAAAAAAATAGCCCAGAGCTTTGACTATATTGAAAGCTTCTGGTCCTGGTCAACTAATTCTTTCATTATCGCAATATTTGGCTGGCTGCCCGGCATTGCCGGCGGGATAGAATTTAAAACAAGTATCCTGGCCCTTAATCTTCCTGATGTCGCCGGTGGAATCGGAAGTTTCGCCATGATTTTTTTGGTTTTTTCCGCCTTTTTTTCCATTAACCTTCTTTTGCTGAAAACGGAAGGTTATAAAAAAAGACAATTTGTCTGGCTGGCCCTACAATGGCTTTTCACTCCTTTGGTAATGACAACTTTAATCGCCATTCCGGCTCTCGACGCCCAAACCCGGCTCATGTTCGGAAAATATATGGGCTTCTGGAATACGCCAAAATACCGGAAAAACTATTCAAAATGAATCTTCCTGTTGAATTCGGCCAATTTTTCTGAGATCAGGGGATATTTGTTTAAATTTTTTAAAATCAGCCTGGCTTCGGCCCGGGCTTGTTTAATTAAAACCATATCAGCCAAAGAAGCCATGGCTAAATCAGGAATTCCAGATTGTCTGGTACCGATGAATTCTCCGGGGCCGCGTATTTTCAAATCCATCTCGGCCAGTTTGAAGCCGTCATTAGTTTTAAGTAATGCTTCTAGACGTCTAGTTGAACCAACCAGAGGCGATTCGGTGAATAAAATGCAATAACTTTTGTGGGAGCTACGGCCGACCCGGCCCCGGAACTGATGAAGCTGGGCCAGACCGAATCGCTCCGCCCCTTCAATCATCATAATCGCGGCGTTAGGCACATCCACACCGACTTCAATGACCGAGGTTGAAACCAAAATGTCACTCTCTCTGTTTTTGAATTTCGCCATTATTTCCTCTTTTCCCTTTGATTTCATTTTCCCGTGAAGCATTGCTACTCTCAAATCCTTGAAGATTTCTTCCGACAATTTTTTGTATTCGGCTTTAACGGCTTTAACCTCGTATTTCAGATAATCTTTTAAGGTAAGCTGTCTCTCTTTTTTGGAATTTTGGATTTGGGATTTGTTTAGAATTTCGGATTTAGGATTTAGGATTTCTATGCGCGGGCATATCACGAAAACCTGCCTTCCGGATTTTACTTGTTCTCTAATAAATTCATAAGCCTTTTCACGCTCATCCGGCGGAATCAATTTTGTCTCAATCGGCGTCCGGCCTTTAGGGAGCTCGTTTAAAATCGAGATATCCAAGTCGCCGTAAACGGTCAAAGCCAGAGTCCGAGGGATGGGCGTGGCCGTCATGGATAAAAGATGCGGCATAAAATCAGGGTTATTTTTTAACAAAGTTGCTCTCTGTTCAACGCCGAAACGGTGCTGCTCATCAATCACGACCAAAACCAGATTTTTAAAACCTACATCTTTCTGAATAAGGCTGTGGGTGCCGACGACAATATCCGCCAAAATTCCTTCGCCTTTGGTTCCAGAAGAAGTCAAAAGCCCTATTTTAACATCGAAATCTTTTAGCATTTTTGAAAACGTCTGGAAGTGCTGATTGGCCAAAACTTCGGTTGGAGCCATTACTGCGGTTTGATAACCGGCCAAAGCCGCTTCCAAAGCCGCGGCCGCGGCCACCACGGTCTTGCCTGATCCGACATCGCCGTTTAGGAGCCTATTCATCGGATAGGGTTTTTCCAAATCCTTGATTATCTCCCACAAAGCGATTCTCTGGGCGCCGGTCAGATCATATGGCAAAGAAGAAACGAAGTTTTTGATAATTTCTTGATTAAACTTCACGGCTACAGCTTTTTGCTGCTTGATTTTTTTTCTCTCACTTAAAGTCTTTAATTGAAGCAAAAACAGCTTGTCAAAAGCAAAACGCCTTCTGGCATCTTCGGCTTTTTCAAGAGTTGAAGGAAAGTGAATTTCATTTAAAGCCGTTTTAACCTCGTAAAGCTTTTGTCTTTCCAGAAGATCTTTCGGCAAAAATTCCGGCGCTTGACCGGAAAATTTTAAAAGCGGCTTGATTAAAAAGCGAAGATATCTTGAGGTCAGGCCTTCAGTCTCGGGATAAATCGGAATCAATCCAGCCGTATGCTTCAATTTAAAGGCTGGAGGCTGGAAACTGGAAGCTGGAAATTTTATAATTTCATAAGCCGGATTTTGCAAATATACTCCGTACTTATCCAACTTCACTTTGCCGGAAACACTGATTAATTTCCCCGGCTTTATTGAATTAACCAAAAAGGGCTGGTTATACCAAACCGCATTTACTTTGCCGGTTTCATCTTCAATTGAAGCTCTGGTTAATACGATTCTTCTCGGAAAAATTCTTTTATTCTCAATACTGACGACTTTCCCGATCAAAGAAATTTTTTCGTTCGGCTTTACATCTTCCACTTTCCCGCGATCACGCCAATCTTCATAGCGCTGGGGGAAGTGCCAAAGAAGATCCTTGACTGTTTTGATGCCTAACTTGCGGAGCTTCGGCAGATAATTTTTCCCGACATATCTTAAACTTTCAACCGGAGTATTCAAATACATGATTACCCCTTATTTATCACAAAATTACAGAAATCAAAAACCGCCTAGGCGGTTTTTGATGTTGGCGTCCCCGGCGTGACTCGAACACGCAGTCTTTTGCTCCGCAAGCAAATGCTTTTTCCAATTAAGCTACGGGGACTTATAACCCAAGCTTTCTCCTCAACCAATCCTCCAGTCCTTCTTCGTGCCTTTTTTCCGGCAGATACGGCATCAAGGCCCCGCGGATTTCAAGAGGATCCTGATCTTTAAGAGAAACTTTGATGTAGTGATTCAAGAACCGGCCGGTGCACAAACTCAACTCATGAAAGCCGTCTGGACGATGATGAATCCAGAAAGAATCCAAGTCATGATAGTGGTAGAACTCGCCGCCGACGAAAATGCCGTGAGGATGAATTTCATATTGATGATGAACTGCTTCCCGCCAGAAATGCATTGAAGTCACCAAAGCCAAAGCAAAAAAAGTTATTCCGGTGAGAATGCTTCCCTGCCAAAACAAAGCCACGAAAGCCATCGCCGCCAAAATAATGATTATCCATTTTCTCAAAGCGTGGCTGATAAGTTCATGGTGTTTGTCCGGCGCGGTCCAAGCTAAAGAAGCAGAAGTAAATGTCGCAAGCGGAGCCATGTCTCCTGCATTATTCGGAATCGTCTCTTCTTTGTCAAATCTTTCAGACACTTCTGGATGCTCAAAAAAATCTTCCTCTCCCCTTGTCGGCTCTGATTCGGTCACGGAATCACCACTCAAAATATCGCTCACCGAATGGTCATTGTTTAATTTCCTATTCTTTGGATTTTTCAAATCCAAAACGCTGGACATTAGATTAATTATAACTTATTTTTAGATAGTAAAGAACAAGAATTATTCACTTTTCGGGCCCGTAGTATAGTGGCAATACACCGCATTCGCATTGCGGAGACGGCAGTCCAATTCTGCCCGGGTCCATAAATGTCCGACGAACAAATTCTTAAAGACCTCAATCAAAACCAAATTGAAGCAGTCAAGGCCGTGGAGGGCCCTGTTTTAATTATTGCCGGACCGGGCAGCGGGAAAACGGCCACCCTAACTCGCAGAGTCGCCTATATGATTTCTATAGAAATTAAACCAGAGAATATCTTATGTATTACTTTTACCAACAAGGCGGCGCAGGAAATGAAAGAAAGGATTCAGAATTTATTGGGCCGACTAACGGCAACGCCGTTAGTCGGCACTTTCCATTCAATCTGCGCAAAGATTTTGAGAAACGAAGCTAAAATTTTGGGATTCACCAAAAACTTCACGATCTATGACGGAGAAGATCAACTGAGCTTAATTAAAAAAACAATGGAAACTTTGGGCTTCAGCCAGAAAAATTTTAATCCCTATTCAATTTTAAACAGAATCTCAAAATTAAAATCGGGGCTAGCCTATTCTGAAAGCTATGATTTCAGCGACGGCAATTATTACGAAAAAATAGTCGGCCAAATTTACAATGCTTACCAAAAAGAACTTAAAACTGCCAACGCCATGGATTTTGACGATTTGATTATGCTGACCGTGGAACTTTTTGAAAAGAATCCGCAGATTCTGAAAAAATACCAAAGCCAGTTTAAATATCTACTTGTAGATGAATGTCTGCCTTATAATACGCCTATTCTACTTGCCGATGGTTCAAAAAAAGTTATTGGAGATATTGTAAAAAATAAAGAATCTCTACCGGTACTGACTTACAATCTAAAAACTAGACAACAAGAATTAAAAAAAATAGTTGGCTGGAAAGAAATTCCGGCTAAAGGAAAAAGATTTTATAAAATAGTGGTGGCTAAAAGGTGCCATAAAAGAAACAGATATAAAACAAAATATAAAAAGAGCACTATAAGAACACTGTTCTGCACAGATAACCATAAAATTTTTGCAAACGGTAAATTTGTAAAAACGGCCGAACTTAAAGTTGGGGATAGGCTACAATGGGAGTCCTCATTTACTAAGCCTAATATGAAATTCTGTAATAAATGTAAAAAGATTTTTCAAACTTATAAATTGCATGAGGCTAGACACGAAGCTTTTAAAAGAAAGAATTGCGAACTATGTGGGGTTGTATATAAAAGCAGATTTCAATTAAAAATCCATTTAGAAAAACATAAAAATCCAGAATTTAAAAGAAATTACTCATTAAGCCCTGCGGGATTATCGGTCCTCCAAAACAGAATGCTTACCGATAATCCAATGAATTATCCTGAAATTAAGGCGAAGGCTGGAAAATCTAGGAGTGATTTTTGGAAGAATCTGTCGCCCCAGGAAAGAGATGAAAAATTACAAAGATTTATCAATCTGCCCGTTTTTAGTTACTATAAACCTCCAACAAAACCAGAAAAGATAATCCAATCTTTTGGATTTAACGACCTAATTTACTCTGGTAAAGGCAAAGTTTGGGTAACATTTAAAAACGGCCAGCATAAATGCCCAGATTTTATCTTAAAAAATCAGAGAAAGGTAATTGAAGTTGCTGACTTAGAATACTGGCATACAGAAGAAGAAATGAACCTTTTGAAAAACAGATATTCTCAAATAGGGTTTAAGACCTTGATATTAGACGCAAAAGAAGTGGTCGATTCACCGGATGAGATCAAAAAAGAAATACAAAAATTTATAGAAGATTGCCCAACTGAAGTAGAAATTATTGATATAGAAAAATTAAAAAATGTAAATGAAAAGTTTGTATATGATATCGAAGTAGAAGACAATCATAATTTTTATGCTAACGGAATTCTAGTCCACAATTGTCAAGATACTAATATTGCTCAATATCACTTTGCTAAATTACTTGCTCAAAAATACAGGAATATTTTTACTGTCGGAGATGTTGATCAAAGCATCTATATGTGGAGGTCAGCCGATTTCCGGAATATGCTCAATTTTGAAAAGGATTTTCCGGAGGCAAAAATTATCCGGCTTGAACAGAATTATCGCTCAACCAAAGCAATACTCGCCGCCGGCCAAGGGCTGATTCAAAACAATATTTATCGTCACCAAAAAGGCCTCTGGACCGAAAACTCGGAGGGAGAAAAAATTTCTATTGCCCAGTTGGATGATGAAAAAGAAGAGTCGCGGTTTATCATTGAAAAAATGAAAAAGCTGATTCAGAAAGGATATAAACTTAAGGATTTTGTGATTCTCTACCGAACCCACGCCCAGTCGCGGCCGATTGAAGAAGAATTTTTGACTCAAGGCTTCCCTTACAAAATCATCGGCGCCTTAAAATTCTACGAAAGAAAAGAAATAAAAGACATCTTGGCTTATTTGAGAATCTTGGCTAACCCTAATGACTTTGTGAGTTTGCAGAGAATCTACAATGTCCCAACACGAGGGATTGGGAAAGCTTCTTTTGTGCGATTCGCTGATTTTATGCGGAAGAATAAATTAAATTTGTCTGACGCACTATTAAAAGCAAAAGAAATAAAGGAGTTGCCGACCAAAGCCCGGTTCAGCCTGTACTCTTTCGGAAAAACATTAGAAAAGATGAAAGAAAAGGCAAAAGATTATGGACTGACTAAACTGATAAAATTCATAGTCAGCGAAATCGGCTATAAAGAATATCTTGATACTAAAAGCGAAGAGGGATATATGCGCTGGGAAAACGTAAAAGAATTATTAACCGTTGCAAAAAAGCACGACAAGCTCAAAACAAACGAAGCGATGAATAAATTTTTGGAAGAAGTGGCTCTGATTCAAGAAACCGACCCTATTAGAGCTAGAACCTCTAACGGGGCGGGCAATCTTGATGAAATTGATAAAGTTCAGTTAATGACTTTGCATTCGGCCAAGGGGCTTGAATTCCCGATTGTATTTTTGGTCGGCGCCGAAGAGGGATTACTGCCCCATTCAAAAAGTTTAAGTAATCCCATTGAACTGGAAGAAGAAAGGCGGCTCTGTTATGTCGGAATAACCAGAGCCAAAAGAAGAGTCTTTATCACTCTAGCCCGCTCGCGCAACATTTTCGGCACTTCTTCGCAAGGTATTTCGTCACGGTTTTTAGATGAAATTCCAAAAGAAGTAGTTGAACTTAATTCTGATTTTGATTCTTTTGACGAAAAAAGGATTACTGACTATATTTAACGAACGCTCTTCCGGAAGAGTGTTCGTTGTCTCCTATTCTCTAATAAAAAAGATTATAAAAAATGTTCCTGTTGCGAAAAAAGCATCAAAATTACTTTATATAAAAATAAGACTTACCGCAGTGGGCATTACTTTTACTTAGAATACTGGGAATGTCCAAAATGTTATTAGGGAAGAAAAAAATCTTCTAAAAGCAAAACTTCTGTAAAAAACGTCTACCAAGAAGCAACCCAGGAGCGATACCCTCATAATTAAGTCTGGTGTTATGAATTATATTACACGTGTAATATAATTCAGTAGTACCTTACAAGATGAAATACGGTGAAATAAGAACCAGAAATAAACAAAAAAGTTTTATATTTAACTTGCTAAAATCGATGGCCGTCGCAGGTTCATTTTTAATTGCCGCATCAAATAAACGTTTTTGGCTTAACTTTTATCTAAACCACCATAAAGAACTTAATAGATACAAAAAGATAAAAGAAAAACGAAAAATTTATAATGCTATAGCGTATTTAAAACAAAAGAAATTTTTAGATATTGCTGAAAAACAAAATGGGATAATAGTTAAAATAACTACAAAAGGATATGAAGTTATTGAATTCTACGAATCGCTAGAAAAAATGAAGATTAAAAGACCAAAAAGTTGGGATAGAAAATTCCGATTAGTGATTTTTGATATTCCGGCTAAAAAACAGGGTGCCCGAGCCGTCTTTATCCAAAAGTTAAAAGAGATGGGATTTTATATGTTCCAAGAAAGTATTTGGGTTCATCCCTATGATTGCATAAGTGAAATAGCTACTTTAAGAAAGCTATTTGAAATAGAACAGTATGTAAAAATTATGACGACCGAAGCCATAGAAGAAGAATATAAATTATTAAGACACTTCAAACTGCTGAACTACTGAATTAGATTACAGGTGTAATTTAATTCAGTAGGAGGGCTACCGGGAAATGACTTTGCCGATTATACCTAAAAAATCACTGGGCCAGAATTTTTTGGTAAATCCACGGGTGCTGGATAAAATTGTGGCAGCGGCGGAAATAACCAAAGACGATATTGTTTTGGAAGTTGGCCCGGGGACAGGAAATCTGACCAAAAAGTTAGCCGAAAAAACCGGTCGAGTTATTGCCATAGAAAAAGACCGGCAGCTTATTGGATTTTTAAAAAATAAACTTTCGGAAAACTCTGCGATCGCTGAAAAGTCAGAAATTATTGAAGGCGATGTTTTAAAAATTAACTTTAGTGATTTAAAAATAAAAGAGGATTACAAAATTGTCGCCAATATCCCCTATTACATTACTTCGCGATTTTTACGGAAAATTTTTACCGAGTGGCCAAGGCCAAAACTCATAGTTCTCATAATCCAAAAAGAGGTCGCCCAAAGAATCATGGCTTCACCCCCACACTCAAAATTGAGTGTGGGGGCAAGCCGCCCTCATATGAACCTCCTTGCTTTATCGGTTCAATTCTTCGCCGAACCGAAAATCATTAATTATGTTTCTAAAAACAATTTCCGGCCGCGGCCTAAAGTTGATTCGGCTATCATTAAACTGACGCCGAAACCTAAATTCTATATTCTAAATTCTAAATTCTTCTTCAATATCGTCCGGGCCGGGTTTTCGCAGAAAAGGAAACTTTTAATCAGCAATCTTGTTGCCAAGCTCAAAATTAAAAAAGAGGATGCTGTAAAAATCTTTGCCAAATTTGGAATTGATGAAAAATCCAGAGCTGAAAACCTTGGCTTGGATGATTGGATAAAACTGGCAAAAATTATTAAAATGTAAAAGATGCCCCAGAAAAATATCGCTCTCCTAATAATCCTGTCTGCCGCAGTTTTAGCGTTAAGTATTTCGGGAAAATTAAACACCACATCTTCGCGGCCGGCTCAATACATTAAGCCGAAGATAACCAAAACTCAAAAACCAAATCTTTTACCGTTGGATTCTCCGGTGTCCATAATCAAAGAAATCAAAGAATTTTTATCTCCTTCCCCAGAACCTCAAACTCCCCTGTCTTCATCTGTTTCGGCAAGCGAATCTTTTGAATCAGTAGAAAAGCTCCAGCAATCATTAAACATATCTTTAGATCTAACCGGCGGCATTCCTTTTGGTGGTAGAGTCTTAGATGTACAGTCATGCGACTCTTTGTGCTTTTCTCCTTATGACATGATAACTGTCGGCCCCCCTGTGGGCGGAACCTTTCTTGTCGGTCCAACAACAATATATAGAGAATATGATTACTCAGTAGGTAATTGGGTATTGGGATTAGCTAATGGTTTTGGCGTGTGTCTTGTTTTAGCATTTGATGAATGTGTCTCAATCGGAGCAGGCCCAGTTGTAGATATAATGGGCACAAGTAATTAGGGAACAGATATTCACAGTTTTTAAGATAATTATTAACAAAAGTGCTATAATAAATCTTAAGGTCTAGAACTACAAAAAGTAGTAATTTTAACATATTAAAATGCCGACAAAGATAAAAATTCTGCTTTTCACGATGATTGCCGGGGCCGGTCTGATTGTTGCCTCTACTTTCTTAAATTTGAGAGATTTTGCCAATTTTGGAGTAAACATTGGCCAAATAATAGATGATCAGGGGAATGGTTTTGATTCTAATGGTCAATTTAATGATCAAAATGATCAAAAGGTTAGTCCAAATAAAATCCAGACAATCAAAAGCGATATAGACCAAGACGGCTTGCCTGACGAGGAAGAACCGCTTTACCGTACCGACCCCTTAAATAAAGACACTGACGGCGACGGCTTTTTGGACGGCGAAGAAGTGGCGGCCGGGTGCAGTCCCATTTCCGCTTCGCCCAAAGACTGTAATCTCAAACCCAGGTTTAGCCAGTCAAACGTCAATCTCACGGACTATTTTTCTTCCCTTATTGTCGGCGGATTTTTATCTAACGACTTAAACGAATCCAATCCTAATTTTCAAAACTACATAGATAATTTGGCGAATGAAGCATTGCAAATACAAAAAACTGTCCTTTATGTTGATGAATCTGATTTCAGTATTGAAACAGGCACTGATACCTCAAAAATTACAAACAAAGAATACCTAAATAACTTAGAAGTTGCTCTTAATAAATATTTCTTTAAAAAAAGTAGTGGAGCAGAAATAAACAAAATAAGCGATTTTGATTTTTCTCCTTATCTTAATGATTTAGGAAACCTCTACGAAGAACTTATAAAAATCAAACCGCCGCCAAACTGGATTGAAACTCATAAAAAACTAACTAAATTTATCCTTGAACTTAAAACCTACTTTACCAATCTTGATAACCAGAATGAAGATCCAATAAAAACTCTCTTAACTTTAAAAAATACACAAAAATTACTTGATGATTACGAAAAATTAATTGAAGAAATTTATGGAACTAAATAGAACAAAAAAAATAGCCTTATTAACAATTTATGTTTTTACCGGATTTTTATTTTTCAACAATGAATCAAAAAGCCAGCAAGTCGTGCCGGTTGAAGACGCGGAAGTCATAAATCTGCTCAAACAATTAGTCAGAAAAGAATACGAATTGGATCCGAAGGCAAGGGGCGTAGCCAGAGAGACTTTGGATTCGGTGTCTAATTACATAATTGATGTGGTCAAAGCCATGGGCAGAAAAGGCGACATAAACGAGACCGGTGAGCTTAATGTCTTCGTAGACAACTGGAGGAATTTCGCTCTTGAAGGGCAGTATCGGGCCGAAGACTTATGGAGAGGAATTTTGTATGCTGCCGCTTACGGAGACGAAGAATTGGATATCCCGCCGCTTATCTGCGACCACATCAGAAACAGCCCGGCCTTCAGAAGCCTTTTGCCGACTAAGGTGGATGATTTGATCCAAAGTGGAATCAAAAGAAAAGTAGGAACTTTAGAGGAATATCTTGTCAGTTCCAAATGCGACTCCTTTGTCAATGAAAATTATGAAACTTTTATGAATGATTTTTCAGCCGGCGGGGGCTGGGATATGTGGGAAAAACTGCTTGAACCGCAAAACAACATCTTCGGAGCAGTGGACTTAGCAATTGATGAACTCGGCCGCCAGAGACAGATTGAAGAACAATCAGATCTTCAGGAAGCCAATTCCGGTTCAGGATATTTGGGCCGAAGACAATGCTTGGCTACCGGCCCGGCTGGCCAGTGCGTAATCTGGAGCAATATAAACATTCCGGCTGATGTGGCTGTGGCGGCTTTGGGCGCGGTGATAAACCAAAACTTGGCTCTCATTTCCGGGGCTGATGAATTCGAGGAAGACAGGGAAGCGAATCAAATAAACATTGTTGACATAATGGAACGAATTTTCGGCGAAGCCGCGAGATTAAGATAGTGACCGAAATTTAAAATTCCGTGAAATATAAAACAAAAAATAAATTTTTATTATTAGCCTTTTTTTCATTAACCTTCTTCTTTATTTTCACTTATGAAGCCAAGGCGGTGGCTCCATGGCTCATATACCTCGGCATATCGGCCGGCATCCCTCTGCTTTTAGGAACCCTTAAAGCCATTATCTCGGTAACCGCATTCATAACTATTATCGGCGGCGTTCACTTCCTGGCTGGCCAGCTCATTACCGCAGGCATCAATTTCCAAACTGCCCTGTTAGACCCCGAAAAAATCACGGTCATCCAAAGTGTTTGGACAATACTGCGGGATTTCGTAAATATCTTTTTTATTCTGATTCTTCTGGTCATTGCTTTCGCCACTATTTTTAACATCAAGAACTATAAAGCCAGCGATTTACTTCCAAACCTGATTATCGCCGCCTTGCTTATAAACTTCGGCTTAGTGATAACGGTCTGGGTAATAGACCTTCTCTGGGTCCCGGCAAGCGTATTTTTAAGACCCCTTGGCCCGGATATTGGCGGCCAAATAGCCAATGTCTTGAACATCCAAAAGTTTTTTGACCCGGGTTTTATTGCCGGCATATTTTCCGGAGGAGTTTCAGAAACCGTTGAATGGATATTTAGAGGAGTTCTTTTCATGGTTGAGGCCTTTATCTTTGCCTGGATTGCCCTGATTATCTGGGCAAGGATTCCGGTACTCATCGGACTTATGATCATATCCCCGATTGCCTGGCTGGGCTATACTCTTCCGGCCATAAGAAAACAAAGCTGGGATGCCTGGTGGTCAAAACTATTTTGCTGGGGAGCAATCCCCATCCCTCTTTTGGGACTGATTTACTTTGTAACTTTATTCAACCAAAGATTAAACGCGGAAATAGGCCGAGCGGTTCCGGCTTCTGTTTTAAATTCTGCTCTGTCTTTTATAGGGTTTAATACCAGCCAAGCCATTGTCTGGATAATGACGGTCGGGCTCTTTTTGGGAGGATTAATGTACGTGAAGGGCCTTTCCTGCAGCATGTACGGCTTGGTAACCCTCGGTTTTGGAAAAACCTGGGGCGGAATCAGGCGCGGCGTGGGCGGGGCAGTTGATTTGAGTTACCAGGCATTTGGAGTCAAAGGGGCCGTTGGCCGGGTTCAAGAAAGAATGTCTAAAGAGGGGTACCCGCTTCCATTTTTCGGTAGAAGGCTTGGAACAACGGCCAGGGAAGCAAGGGAAGCAAGAGTTGAAGATTATCTTGCTAAAGGTCTTGGTCTCCCCACGACTTTGGCAAGCCAAAGGAATCTATTAGATAATGAAGAAAAAGCACGCAGAGATATTGATAATAGATTTAAACAGGCCAGAACTGTTGATGAAACGAATCAGATTATAGCTGAACTAAGAACCAAAATTGAAGGAGGCGCCAAAGACCCAGAGACACTTGCCGCCATTAATACTCTGGCTAAGAAAGGAGAATTGGATGTAGGTCTATTCAATAAAGCTGTAGATAACTTTAAAGATATGCCGCTGGCTTTAAGTAAAGTTATATCCGAATGGAAAGAAGGCAAATTCGGCGGCTTGGCAAAAGCAGAAGACCTGCTGACTATTCTTAAAGATAACCGCCTCGGCCGCGAAGCCAAAGCCCTTGGTTACGCTTTTGTAGCTTCCAAAGACGGAAGTAAAGTAGCCGAAAAAATGACGCTTGATGATTACAGCAAGGGCTATCAAATTTTAGGCAGAAACACCAAAGAAGGAAGGGAGTTTAAGAAAAACATTGGTAAATTAAAACCTCCTATGGTCGCTGAATATAACTGGACGCATAGAACAGAAGAATTTGAACCGGATAAAATGCCAATAGATATGGCTGATACGGTCTTGAAACAAATTGAGGGGGCCAGCGCAAAAGATTTTGCCGAATACGATAAAAATGCGTGGGATGACCGGAATTTCCGTGCCGGCTTAACCAAATTGTTAATTGAAAAAAGAAAACAAATACCCGGTTCGGAAAGGAAATTCAAACAAGAATTGGCAAAAAGGTTCATCAGGGAAGGCAAAGGAAAACAGTTAAAAGCTCTAAATGAAATAAGCCCTGTGTCTATGAGAGAAGTAGCGATGGGAGAACCGCCCGAAGAAACAGAAGGCGAAGGAACAACCTTATAAATTTAAAATGCCTGTTACTTTAGAAGAAGCACAAATTTACGACCCTTATGAAGCATATGTTAATCAAATAATTGATGATGGTTTTAAATATGACCAGTTGCATAAAAAACTTGCGTCTCTTCCGGAAAACTTGCTTGATTTTATCTTTTCTCCGGAACTAGCTGAATTTATCAAAGATAAAATTGTCGCTCCTTTCAACCTGAATAAACAACAAACAAAAGAAACCGCTAAGGTAGTTCTGGAACTTATTTTAACCGACATATACTTAGGCAATATTGTAAGTGAGGTTCAAGGACGCTTAGCAATCGATGACCAAAAAGCCAAAACCATTGCCGGTTTAATCGTTGCCGAGCTCTTCGCCCCGATCCTGGAAGATCTGAAAAAAATGCATATAGAAAAATTTGCGAAAAATATACCGTTGCAATCGCAACAGCAAGGCGATGATAGAACGGTTGACCTTAGAAATAATTTATGAGATTCCAAGTTCCTCAATTCATTGAAACAGAAACCAAGATAGTCGGGCCGCTCACCTGGAAACAGTTTATCTGGGTGGCTTTGGGCGTCGGATTGCTCTTAATATTTTTCAGATTTCTAACCGGATTCTGGCTGATTTTTATCTCCATGATTGTGATAGCAGTTTTCGGAGCCTTGGCTTTCCTTAGAATAGAAGAGATGAGTTTGATAGAATATCTGATGAAGGCCCTAAGTTATGCCTTAGGACCAAAAAAATATCTTTTCAAAAAAGACAATGACCAACGCTTCAACTAAACAATTCGTAGAAATACAAGAAATCAGAAACGAAACTTTAATCCTCAAAGACGGGTCTTTACGCCAAGTAATCAAAGTCGGCTCAACTAATTTTGAGTTGAAGTCCCAAGACGAACAGCTGGCCATTTTAGCCGGCTTTCGGGATTTTTTGAATGCCCTTGATTTCTCTTTGGAAATTATGGTGATGTCCCGAAAATTGAATATAGGCAAGTATTTGGAATTATTGAATCAAATAGCCGAAGCCCAGCAAAACGAACTGATGAGGATCCAAGCAATTGAGTATTCCAAATTCATAAAAGAACTGACCCAATTAGCTAATATCATGGCCAAAGATTTTTTTGTGGTTATCCCTTTCTATATCGGACTAAAAACCAAGGGGGGAATTATTCAGAGTTTAAAAAACATTTTTAAACCGGCTCAAATCGTAAAACAACTGACTGCCGAAGAGTTTGATTCATACAAATCCCAGTTAAGCCAAAGGGTTGACTTGGTTTATGAAAACTTAGCCGGCTTGGGACTGGGAGCGAAAATTTTACAGCAAGACGAGTTGGTTAATCTTTATTATCGGTTTTACAATCCAGAGGTGATTGAAGGAATTAAATACCAATAATTAGATCATGGCCTTATTTAAAAGAAAAACTAAAGAAGAACTGCTGCCGATAGAAAGGGCGTCAACTATTGATGAAATTTTGGCTCCATCAGCAATAAGCATTTCTTCTAATCACATCCAAGTCGGGGGGAAACTGGCCCGGACTCTTTTTATTTCCACTTATCCCCGCTATCTTAGTACAAACTGGTTCTCGCCGGTGATTAATCTTGACCAAGAGCTGAATCTTGCTTTTTACATCCATCCAGAAGACACGGTTAACATTTTAAAAAAATTAAGAAACCGCTTGGCGAGGCTCCAGGCCCAAGCGATTGAAGAAGGCGAAAAAGGCAAAGTCCGGGATCCGGTTTTGGAAACAGCCATTTTCGATATTGAAGCTCTGAGAGACAAGCTCCAACTGGGCACCGACCGGTTTTTCAAATTCGGGCTCTATCTCACTATTTTAGGCAAAGACCAGAAAGAACTGGAAGAAGTCGAAAAAAGAATCAGAAACAGTTTGGAATCCCAGTTGATCGTAGTTAAACCGGCGATTTTCAGGATGAAAGAAGGTTTTACTACGACTCTGCCTCTTGGCAAAGACGCCTTGACGATCAATTCCGCCCTGAACACCGAGCCAATCTCTTCCAGTTTCCCTTTTGTCTCCCATGACCTGACCCAAGACCAAGGAATACTTTATGGAATAAATATGCATAATAATTCCTTAATTCTGTTTGACCGGTTCAGTCTGGAAAATGCCAATCAGGTTGTTTTCGGGACAAGCGGCGGGGGAAAAAGTTACGCCGTCAAGCTTGAAATTCTGCGATCAATCCTTTTCGGAACCCAGATTTTCGTGATTGACCCGGAGCATGAATACAAGCACGTAGCCGAGACTCTCGGCGGCTCCTTCATTAAAATTTCAATCGCCTCGGATAGCCACATTAATCCATTTGATTTGCCGGGCCCTCGCGAAGACGAACGACCAGAAGATGTTTTCCGAAGCCATATTCTTGATTTGACCGGCTTGATGAAAGTGATGCTTGGCGACCTGTCCCCGGAAGAAGAATCAATCTTAGATGAAGCTCTGATTCAAACTTACGCTTCTAGGGATATCTATCCGGACCAGGATTTCTCCGAAAAAGAACCGCCGCTAATGAGCGACTTTCAAAATGTTTTGGAAAACATGGCTGGAGCCGGATCTTTAGTCATAAGAATAAAAAAATACACCGAAGGCACCTTTGCCGGGTTTTTAAACCGGCCGACCAGTGTTTCTTTGAATAATCAGCTTATAGTTTTTTCAATTCGGGACATGGAAGATGAATTAAAACCAGTGGCGATGTATCTGATTTTAAACTTTATCTGGACAAAAGTAAGAAAAGAATTAAAGAAAAGAGTTTTGGTTGTAGACGAGGCCTGGTGGCTTCTAAAAAACGACGCCGGAGCGAATTTCTTGCTAAACACGGCTAAAAGAGCAAGAAAGTATTTTTTGGGCCTGACCACTATATCCCAAGACGTGCCTGATTTCATAAATTCACCGTTTGGCAAACCGATTGTCACTAACTCGGCCCTGCAACTTCTGATGAAACAGAATCCAGCCGGAATTGAAACAGTCAAAGAAACATTTAACCTTACCGAAGCAGAGAAAATCGCTCTTCTCGGTTCCCGGGTCGGCCATGGCCTCTTTTTTGCCGGAACGAGCCACGCCGCCTTAAGAGTGGTGGCCTCGTATACCGAAGACCAGATCATTACTTCTGATCCCCGGCAGATATTAGAAATCCAAGAAGCCAAGAAAGAATGGCTAAAGAATAAAAAATAATTTCGATATATTGAATCTAGCTATGACTGACGTCAGAAAAAATTTAATTATTATAATCTTTCTTTTAACGGGGGCTGTAATTATCCTTTTATTTCTTAATCTCAATTCTTCGTGGGAAAAACAAAGAGCGGAAATTCTTGATAGCTATTCTGCTCCGGCAAATCTGCCGAAAAGAATTTCGAGAGGTCCGGTAAATTTTTTTGAGCCACAGGGTTCTAAAGTAATTTTTTACGAAGAATCAGATTCCACTATCTATGAAGCTGGTCTTGACGGAAAAAACAAAAAAGAATTAGCTCGAATTCCGGGCGTCACGAAAATAGTTTTTAGTCCGTCGGGCTACGAACTCGTAGCCACTGTATCAGAAAAAAATACTTTAAAAAATTATTATTTTGACTTAAAAAATAGCAAAAGGGCAGAACTGCCCAAAGACGCGGAAGATATCGTTTTTTCTCCTGACGCCAGGAAAATAGCTTACTATTTTTATAATGCCAAAATCGGAGAAGGCAACATCTTAATAGCCAATCCTGACGGTTCTGATTCTAAAACTATTTTCAGAACCAGAATCAAAAACCCGATTCTAATCTGGTCCCAAAATAACCTGATAGTTTTTTATTTAAAAGAAGAAGACAATCAATCTTTAGCCTTCTCAGTAAGGCCGGATGGGAAAGGCTTTCAAAGGCTGACCGAAGAAGAACTAGCTCTTTACACCAGCCGAGAAATAGATGAAATAAGCGCTTTTAAAGAACTGGGAATTAAAACGGCTGCTGTAAAAATCAGCCTCCTAAAAGACAATTTAATATTTCTAAACGCCAAAGACGGAAAACTATACTCTCTTGGGTTTTAGCGCTTCTTTAAAATCCCTGAATGCTCTTTTTATATCCGGCCTGAAACCGATTTTTTTATAAAGAACTAAAAACATCATCACTGTAACTAGAATTTCAGTCATTAGGGTAGTGTAAGAAGCGCCGATATAGGAGTAACGCGGTATCACTAAAAAATTTCCAAAAATATTCAAAACCGCACCGGAAAGATAAATCCACATTCCGGTCTTTTGAAGGTTCATAGCAATTAAAGCCTTGCCGCCCAAATTATTTAAAAAAACCATACCGACGACTAGAGCCAGGATTTTTAACGGCTGGACTGAAGCCAAAAATTCCTCTCCGCCAAGAATTAAGACAACTGGTTCGGCGAAAATAATCAGAAAAACAACCACTAAAACAGCCATTACCAAAAGAATATTAAAAATCTTTTTGAAAATCTGGCTAAAAATTTCTGTCCTAAAAGCAGAACTGGAGAATGAAGGCATGGTCAATTCTACTAATAAGGCCGGAAAAAAAACAATGGTTTCCAAGACTTTAGCCGCCAGTCGATAAATCCCGACATCTGAAATCGGCTTCATTAAAGAAAGCATCAAGGCGTCGGTTCTGATATAAATCGCAGTGAATAAAATCGAAAGAGCTACCGGTAAGGAAGTTTTTAGAATTTTTTTAATATAGCTAAAATCTAAAACCAAACCGAATCTGATGAACCGGCGGGAAAGAAAAAATACGATTATGAACTGGGCGCCGGCAGTCAAAGAAAGAATCCAGACAAAAGACAATAATCCCAATCCGGCTTTAACGGCATAGAAAACAAGGCCCAGCTGGATTAATCTGGTTAAAACATCGGAAAAAGAAACGAAATAAAAAGTTTCGTATTTTTGAAAAATTCCTCCGAGTATCTGGCTTAAAGAAGAAAAAAGAACAAAAATTGAAGCGATTAAAATTCCATTTTTTATTTCTTTGGAATAGGGCAAGAAGAAACTGATGGATAGAGCAAAAATCATGACTAAAACCAAAGAGATAAACCGGAGAAAGAAGATATTCCCGGAAATGAATTTCTCATTGTCCGGATAACGGGAAATTTCCCGGACATGAATTACGTGAAGGCCGAAATCAGCCAGAATCGTAAAAATAAAAAGATATGAAAGGACGGTTTCGTAAGCGCCGAATCCAACTTGACCCAAGTGCCGGGTCAAAAAACCGATAATAATCAGTCCGATTACTGCGGTGATAATTCTGGAAATAGAAGCAATAAAAAAATTTTTGTAGACTCCATGTAAATTCATAAAAAGGGTCTTCCCCCTTAATTACTTAGATATCAACCGGCTTTATCACCACTCTCCGCTTAGGCTCTTCGCCGATGCTCTCAGTTTTCACATCGGTCCAGCCGGCTAATTCTAAATGAACAAGCCTTCTCTCATAGGCCGACATCGGCCTTAAAACAAAAAATTTTTGAGTGGTTTGGACTCTTTCCGCCACCAATCTGGCTAATTCTAATATCTGGCCGTTTCTTTTCTCTAAAAAATTGTTTAAATCCAAAACCAAACCCACCTTCTGCCCCGGGCCCTTTTTCTGATCTAGCCCCTTTAGGGCAATCAACCTGACGATATATTCAAGGGCTTTTAGATTTCTGCCCTTGTCATCAAGTAATAGGGAACAATCGTCGTCCGATTTTAGTTTAACTATAAATATCTCCTGCCCCTCCGGACTTTTGTGCTTTTCGAAGCTTAAATTTTCAAAACTAAAACCTATTCTTTTAAAAAGATCTTCAACGGTCCGGTGAATTAAATTTTCCATTTGGTCCTCCATGAATTTTATTAATATAGGCCTGCTCAATAATTGAAAATAGGGTCGTAGTTATCCAGTAAAGAGGCAGGCCGGCTGGAAAACTCATTGAAATTATTATAGTGATTATCGGGAAAAAATACAACATTTGGTGGTTTATGGCGCCGAGAGGATTGGCAGTTTGATCTCTTGGGGCGGCGGAACTTTTCGAAAAAGAGGAACTCATCTTAGTTTGCCAAAACTGAACGGCGCCGGCAATCACGGACAGTAGAATATTTCTTTTAGTCAGATTGATAAACCCGAGAGATGTTGAATTTAAAAAATCGGGGTTTTTTATAAAATCATACAAAACCGAGAGAGAGTTTTCTTCAAATCCAGCCACAGAAACCCGATAAAGAGCGATTAAAATGGGTAATTGAATCAAAAGGGGGAAACACCCGGAAAAAGGATTAACTTTGTGCCGGCGATAAAGCCCCATTACTTCTTGGGTCTGTTTTTGGGCATCATTTTTGAATTTTTCCTGAACTTCTTTTATTTTCGGCTGAAGTTCGGCCAAAGCTTTTTGAGACTTGATGGTTTTAACCGAAAGAGGACTTAATAAAAGCCTGATAATTAAGGTTAGTAAAATTATGGCTATTCCAAAATCATTAAAAGCAACTGTGTTGTATAAAAAAACAAGTAAATTGAAAAATGGGGCATATAAAACTGTGTTGAATAGTCCGCTCATGGAAAATCAACTCCGCCTCTTGTCCAGGGTCCGCACTTTAAAATTCTTAAGCCGGACTTCAATAATCCTGTCCAAAAACCGTATTTTTCAATAACTGCCAGAGAATACTCCGAACATGAGGGATAGAACCGGCAACCGCTTAAAGAACCGAAAAAACTTTGGTTAGGCGAGATAGTTTTTTGATAAAATTTTATTAATTTAACTATTATTTTCATCGGCCGATTTTAATCAAACTGTTTATTAAAGCTTCTTCTAGGTTTCTAGGTTCTTCATTAGCCGCTTGGGGTTTTACTATTACTATAATAAAATAGCCGGGCTTTATTTTTAAGAGATTGAGCCTTATGATTTCACTTATCCTTCTTTTAATCTTATTCCTGACAACGGCTTTTTTGGAAACTTTTAATCCAATGATAAAAGCAAATTTTTTTAGGCCGGGAGCGGCCGGGATAAATTTTATTTTAAAAAATCCGGAATTAAAGCTTTTACCTTTTTTGAAGACTTCTTTAATTTGATTACTATTTGAAAAGCGGTATTTTGAAGGCAGGGCCACAATAAAAAATATCGATATGTCGATACATTAATATTCAGTATTCAACAACTAATCTTTTTCTGCCCTTTCTCATTCTTCTTTTTAAAACCTTGCGGCCAGCCCTGGTCAGCTTTCGCGACCGAAAACCATGCTTTTTTATCCTTTTTTTATTTGAGGGGTGATAGGTTAATGCCTTTGATTTCATATTTTTAAACTAACCTTTTTCTTTTATCGGGTCAATTGTCTAATTTGACAATTAACGATATGGTTGGTTTAACAGTCAACTTACTATCAACAAAATCTCAACATAATTAAACTGTTATATGGGGTGACGGTAAAATAAGATTACTAAACAAAGCCAGTACCGAAATTTTGATATGTCGATTAGTTGATATTTCGACATCGACATCTCGATATATTTGTTATGACCAACCTGACCAACGAGGAAATTTGGAAAAATGTTCTAGGTGAAATGGAAATATCACTAAGTAGGGCCAGTTTTGTCACCTGGTTTAAAGACACAAGGATTGTCTCCAAAGAAAACGGCCAGGTCATTATTAGTGTTCCAAATGGTTTTGTCAAAGAATGGGTTCAGAATAAATTCAATAAAAAAATCTTCCAATCCCTTAAACAGGTAGACAATGATATTAAAGAAATAAATTATGTTGTGGGAAATCCTTTTATTAAGGCTCCTGATTCAAAAATTCTGACTAGGGAGATTCAGCTTGAACAAATCCAAGAAAGCGCCCCCGATACGGATATTGACCCGAAAACAAATCTCAATAAAAAATATACCCTTGATAATTTTGTTGTTGGCTCAAATAACGAACTGGCTCACGCAGCCAGTCTGGCCGTGGTTAAAACCCTCGGCCGGGCTTATAACCCCCTCTTTTTATACGGCGGGGTGGGGCTCGGCAAAACCCATCTCCTTCAGGGTATCGCCAATAAGATATTAAAAGAGAATCCGGACAAAAGGGTGATTTACCTTCCGGCTGAAAAAATGGTTACTGAAATCATCGAAGGCATAAAAAATAAAACAGTAGAGGAAATAAAAATGAAATATGCCCAGAAAGATGTTTTAATAGTCGATGATATCCAGTTTTTAGCAGCCAAAGAAGCAACTCAAGATATATTCTTCGCCACTTTTAATAATCTTTACAATCTGAATAAGCAGATAATTTTGTCATCTGATCGCCCCCCCAAGGCTCTTTCAGCTATTGAAGAAAGGTTAAAATCAAGATTTGAAGGCGGAATGATCGCCGATATCGGAATCCCTGATTATGAAACAAGGTTGGCTATTTTAAAAATTAAAATGAAGAATAAACCAGTCTCTTTACCGGATGAAGTTCTTCAGTATATTGCCACAAACATTCAGAAAAATATAAGAGAACTGGAGGGAGCATTAAATAGAATTATTGCCGTAATTGACCTGACCGGAAGAGAACCAAATCTAAAAGATATTGAAAAACTACTAAAAGCTTATGTCCAAGCAAGTTATAGAAAGACAAGCGCCCAAACTATAATTAAAACTGTCTGTGATTTTTATGGCATTTCTTTAAGTGAACTGCTTAAAAAAAGCAGAAAAACTTTTCTGGTTAAGCCGCGTCAAATAGCCATGTATCTTTTAAGAGAAGACACTAAGGCTTCTTTCCCTGATATTGGAAGCCGTCTTGGCGGGAAAGACCATTCAACGGTTATTCATGCTTACCGCAAAATCATTGAAGAAACTGATAATAATGAGGGGTTAAAACAGGAAATAAATTTAATCAGGGAGAGGATTTATAATAAAACTTGATAAGAAGTTGATTAATATTTAATATTCTGGGAATAAAAATTCAAGAAATTATAAATTCAATTTTTTTTCAGATTTAATTAATCAAATTATTAATAGTTTATCAATAAGATTTAATTGGGAAATTTTATAGACTGAATATGAAAAATCTAAAAAGACAATAAGTTTTCCACAAAGCTTATTACTATTATTTGTTAAATTAATGAAATTTGTAACAACAACAAGAAAAATTCAAGAAGGTTTAAATATTATTAAAAATATTACCGGCAAAAATTTAAATCTGCCTATTTTAAATACAATTTTAATGACCGCTAAAAACAATCAGGTTAATTTTTCAACAACAAATCTCGAGTTAGGTATTAACTATTATTTAAACACGCCAATTGAAAATGAAGGAAAAGTAGCTATTCCTTCAAAAATAATCACCGATTTTGTCTCCAATATTAAAGACGAGAAAATTGAAATTTCTTTAAAAGACAATATTCTAAACATTCAGAGTAATAATTTTAAAACAAAATTAATATGTTTTGACCCAAAAGATTTCCCCCTGATTCCAAAACTAAAAAAAGATTCACCAATTGTTTTATCGCCTAGAGTGCTAAAAAATGCTTTAAGTTCAGTGTTTGACTCAATTTCCCTATCTCAAACAAGGCCGGAGTTGGGAGGGGTGTTTATTAACTTAAATAAAGGCAGGATTTATTTTGCTTCAACGGACAGTTTTAGGCTAACTGAAAAAATAATTAACACCCCATGCCTTAAAAATATCTCAGTTATAGTTCCAAGAAACACAGTGGCCGAGTTAATAAGAATTTTATCTGATTATGAAAAAGATGTTTTAGTGAGTATAGAGGAAAATCAAATTCAAATTTCTTCTGATGATTTTGATATTATTTCAAGACTCATTGATGGTCACTACCCCGATTATCAAAGGGTTATTCCTTTAAAATCTATTTCTCAAATCCTATTTAAAAAAGAAGATCTGCAGAACAATATCAGGCTGGCTGGCCTGTTTTCAAGTAATATAAACGACATAGGATTAAGAATTGATAAAAAAGAAGCAGTGGTATTTTCAAAAAATTCTGACCGGGGCGAATTTAATTCAAGAATAAAAAGCAATTCCAGTATTCAAATTGAAGAGCCTTTTGAAGTTTTGCTGAACTATAGTTATCTAGCCGACGGTTTAAAAAACATACCCTCTGAAGATGTCTTATTTGAGTATACTGGAGAGGGCGCCCCCATTGTTTTAAAGCCAAAAGATCCAGAATTAAATTTTACTTATTTAATAATGCCTTTAAAAACATAGTACATAGTTATTAATAAATAGCAGCCTAAGCTTAAATGGAGATAATCACTTTTGGCGATAAAGATAAAAAGCGATATGATGATTTTCTGTTTAATTCAAAATATAAAGATATTCTTCAATCTTGGGAATGGGGGGACGTAAAATCAAAATTAAACTGGAGAGCCGAAAGGCTCGGATTTTTTAAAAAGAGGCAATTAGTTGGCTTAGTTCAGGTGTTAGAAAGAAGGCTGCCCTTCGGTTTTTCATTATTTTACATACCAAGGGGGCCGGTAATTGATTGGCAGAACCATCAGCTTGTTAAAGAAATAATTATTTGTCTCAAGGAAGATTTCAGAGAAAAGATAAAAAATAATAAAACCCTTTTTTTAAGACTGGAGCCGCCAGTCGAAAAAAATGAAGAGCTGTTAATAGTATTCAAAGATCTGGGTTTTAAAAATTATTTTAAAACTATTCAGCCGCCCAAAACCCTGCTAATAGACCTTAATTTGTCTGAAGATGAGTTAATTAAAAGATTTAGGAGAACAGCTAGAAACTTAATCCATCGTTCCGAGAAAGAGGGAATAATACTTGAGGCTTTTACCGGCAGTCAAATAACCAGTGATTATTTAAAGGGATTTTATAATCTTTATCGGTCAACCGGAGAGAGATTCTCGTTTCCATTGAGGCCCTATAAGCAATTTTTAATTCTAAAAGAAGCTATGGGTGGAGCAGGAATGATAAAACTATATATCGCTAAAATTAAAGGTTTAATTTTAGCCTACGGAATTGTTCTTTTATGCGGAGAAAAAGCTTTTTATATCTGGGGCGGAACCGGAAGACACCAGGACTACAGTAAATTTTTCAACTATGGTTATATTTGGGGCATGCTCAAGGATTTAAAAAGGGAAGGAATAAAGATTTTTGATTTCTGGGGGCTTGGGCCAGAGAATGATCCGAATCATCCCTGGTCTGGCTTTACTCTTTTTAAAACAGCCTTTGACGGCAATCGTTTTGATTACCTTGGAACTTTTGATTTGCCGATTTCGCGATTTTATCCTTTATTTAAATTGACTGATAAAATAATGACTCCTAAGTATAGGGCCACAAGCAGTTAGTTACTATTTTTCACTGCCCATTCCCAGTTATCATATTGGGGATCTTGAGCCGGATTTAAGGGTATGGGGTCCTGGGGACTATCTTTATCGACATAATGAAGAATTGAGTGGGCTTCTCCACTTTCATCGGTGTAGTTTCCATTAAGCATTATTTTATCGGTAAAAAGAGGCGTCGGTTTTTGAAATTCTTCAACTGATTTGCCTTTCAGCGCTTCGGTTATGAATTCTCTCCAGATTGGTCCTCCGGCTGAAACCCCCCCGCCCTCCCGGGTCATTTCAGCGTTGTCATTATTCCCTACCCAGACTCCGACTGCTAGTGTTGGCGTATAGCCGATCGTCCAGGCATCGCGGAATTTTTGGGTGGTTCCGGTTTTCACGGCGACCGGCCGGTCAGGTATATAAAGCGGGCTCGACAGTCCGAAAAGAAGAACTCTGGCGGAATTATCTGATAGAATATCGTTAATCATTCTGGCGGTCTGGCCGGAAATTTTTCTTTCCGGTTCTGGGTTAAATTCTTCAAGAGTATCACCCCTGGAATTTTCGACTTTAAGTATAAAAGCGGGTTGGTTAAAGATGCCGTCATTGGCAAAAACTCCATAGGCTGAAGTCAGGTCAAGCGGCCGGACATCGCCTCCGCCCAAAACCAAAGACAGGCCGAAATTCCCAGTGTCGCCTAAAAATTTTATGCCTAGTTCTCTAGCTCTCTCAATTGAATCATTGACGCCGGCCAGATACAAAATTTTAACCGAAGGAATATTCAAGGAGCTACCCAGGGCCTGTCTTAATGTCACTGGACCCCTGAATTTTTCATCTGAATTCTGGGGATGGTAGCACTCTAAACCGTATTGGTCTTTTTCCTGGCTGGCGTCAGGCGGACAAGAGGGGTTAAATTCGGTTTTAACGTCAAATAAAATTGTTTTATCGGTGAAATTTTTATCCAGCGCGACTGAGTAGACTATCGGTTTAAAAGCTGAACCGGGCTGTCGGAAAGCAGTGATGACATTGAAATTGCCCTCTTTTTCAATATTAAAATAGTCCCTTGAACCGACCAGAGCCAGAATTTCGCCGTTTTTTGGATTAAGGGCAACTAGGGCTGCATTGCCGGCCTTAAAAAGTTTTTCGTTTCGGTCGGCATATTTGTTGATAATTTCTTCGGCTTTTTGCTGCATTCCCCAATCTAGGGTCGTATAAACCCTAAGCCCCCCGTTTTGAACTATGTCTTCCCCGTATTTTTCAATCAGGTACTCTCTGACCATTATTACAAAATGGGGAGCAAGGATGCCGCCCGGAACCGGCGAGGCCAGTTTTATTTCTTCGCTTAGAGCAGTTTCAAATTTTTCTTTATCTATTAATTTTGATTCAAGCATTTTTTCGAGAAGCGCATTCTTTCTATCCAATAATCCGTCTTTATGGGAACCATAGGGAGAAAAGTAGCTTGGCGCCTTAAGCATGCTGGCTAAAATAGCCGATTCATTCAGAGAAAGCTCTTTTGCCGGTTTTCCGAAATAATTCTGACTGGCTTCTTCTATCCCAAAAATATTGGAGCCAAAGGGTACCTGATTTAGATACATCCAGAGTATCTGATCTTTTTCAAATTTCCGTTCAATCTGCAAAGACAAAATTATCTCTTTAAATTTTCTTGAGAAAGTTTTTTCCCGGCTAAGCAAAGAGTTTTTGACCAACTGCTGGGTTATGGTGGAACCGCCTTGAGAAAATTCCCGTTCTCTTAGGTTGATGGAAACCGCCCTGGCTACCCCTTTAAGATCTAGGCCGTAGTGGCTGTAAAAATTTGCGTCTTCGGCGGCAATTACGGCCCTCTTTAGATAATTCGATATTTCTTCAAAGGGGACAATTGTTCTTTTTTCGTCGCCATGAATACTGAAAAGAACTGTCTTGCCTTCGCGGTCAAAGATTTTCGTGGCTTCATTGACGCGCCTGGTAATAATACTTTGAGAGTCAGGAATCTGGGGGGCAAAGTAGGCGAAAGCGCCTAAAAAGGCTAAAACCCCCAAGACAGTTAACCAAAGCAAAAGCAAGATCGTTAATTTAATCAGGCTAATTGTTTTTCTTCTTTTTTTCGAACTTCTCATAGACTAAAATTAATTAAAAAGCTATCATAAATCAATGGCCAAAGTCATTACCGAGGAGATAAAAATTCAGGAATTAGTCAACTCCACCAGATATATAGATGCTATTTATCCCTCTCGCGAATTTTTAGGAGAACGCTTGAAAAGCGGGAAACAACTTTCTGTATACATAGGAATGGATCCAACCGCTCCGGATCTGCATTTGGGGCATACAACAAATTTTTTTGTACTGAAAAAATTTCAGGAATTAGGCCACAGGGTGATTATTTTGATTGGCGATTTCACTGCGGGAATAGGCGATCCCACAGGCAAAGATGAAACCAGGAAGCCGCTAACAGAAAAAGAAATTTCAGAAAACTCAAAAACATATATGGAACAAGTAGGGGAAATTTTAGATTTAAATAAAACAGAATTTAAGCAAAACAGCCGATGGCTCAAAAAAATATCACTTAAAGGATTTATAAAAATTGCTTCATTGGTTTCAGTCCAGCAACTTCTGCATCGAGACATGTTTAAGAGAAGAATGAAAGCAGGAGAATCAATAGCTCACCACGAATTTATTTACCCCCTGCTCCAGGGCTATGATTCAGTAGCAATGAATGTCGACGGCGAGATGGGCGGTCGAGATCAAACATTTAATATGTTGATCGGCAGAACGTTAATGGAAAAACTTCTTAATAAAGATAAGTTTGTAGTTACGACTAAACTCTTAGAAAATCCTTTAACTGACAAAAAACTAATGAGTAAAAGCGAGGGAAGCTATGTGTCGCTTTTGGATTCTCCTCAAGATATGTATTCAAAAGTGATGGCTCTGCCAGACGAAGTCGTTTTCGCCTGTTTTGAATTATGCACCGAGATTCTGACGGAAAGAATTAATGACTTAAAATCAGGAAATATCTTAACAGCCAAGCATGAACTGGCCTTTGAAATTGCGAAAATGTATCACAGAGAGAAAGAAGCGATAAAAGCCAGAGATGAATGGGATAGAGTTTTTTCAAAAAAAGAACTGCCTTCCAAAATCGAAGAATTCGAAGTAAAAAGCGGTTCAATGACTTTGGGTGTATTTATCGCGGGGTGGCTAAAAGTATCTAATTCTGAAGCCAAGCGTCTTATCGGTGAACAAAATGCCGTGAGAGTTAATGATAATCTTATTGCCGATTGGAATTATGAAGTTAAAAAAGGAGATACAGTCCAAGTTGGTCCTAGAAAGTTTGTAAAAATAAAAAGATAAAACAAAACCCCGTCTAGGGGTTTTGTTTTAGGAATTATAATTTTTCTTCTTCTTCATCCTCCTCTTCCTTTTTTTCTTCTTTCTCTTCTTCGTCCTCTTCTTCATCGTCCTGAAGAAGATATTTCAATAAATCTTTCTCCATTTTAAGTCCCATTGGGTTCTATTAGGCTTATAGGCCTAAGTAGTTTTATTTTCTTTCCTCGACCTGATAATCCTCCTTATTTTAGTCAGGTAAAGGAGTCTGTCAAGTGGGGGGGGTCAAGCCCCGCTTCCTAAAATCGCCAGAGCCAAAGCATCGGCAGCATCATCGGGCTCTGGTTCTTCTTTCAGGTTTAAGATTAATTTCACTATTTTTTGAATATTTTCTTTGGTTGACCGGCCGTAGCTGGTCAGGGCTCTTTTTAGTTCAAGGGGAGCTACTTCGGTTATGGGGATTTTATTTTCGGCAAGAGTCAAGAGTATTACTCCTCGGGCCTGAGAAACCTCAATCACCGTCTTTCTGTTTTTAAAGAAAAAGAGTTTTTCAAGCACGGCTTTATTCGGCCTGACCTCGGCCAATATTTTTTTTAACGATTTCCTGATTTCAATGAGACGAAGATAAGTTTCTTTAGCCTCGACTTCAATGGTTCCGTAACCAAGACAGATAAGTTTTCCATTTTCGCTTTTAACTGCGCCGTAGCCGATTAAAGAAGAGCCGGGATCAATGCCTAAAATCACCATGTTATAAATTGTCGTCCAGGAGATTGGAATTTACATCTTCAACTTCATTTTGGTCACTGAGAGCCTCTAAGAGTCTGTCTAATTTTTCCTGATTAGCCGGGCTAGTCTGCGAAACGGGCTGATTGAACATCCAGGAAAGGCTTCCTGGCTGGACTGTTTTTGAATCATGGTCATTTAGAATTTTTTTGATTTCAGCAATGGCCCTATTGCGATTATCGGTAATTACTTTAATTCTTAAGGCGACTCCTCCTGGTCCAAGGGCTTCAATAAGCAATTCTTCAAGTTGGGCTTGATCTTTGTCAGACACTTTCTTTACCGCCTTGTCTATGTTTTCTTTCGGCATATTGGCTGCCTTGGCTTTTTCAATCGCCTGAAATAGGGTTGGATTTGTTTTGGGATCAACTCCTTTTTTTGCAGCCAAAGTAATTAAATGAGAAAGTTTTGAAAAAACTTGACCCCTTTTCTGGTCGGTCAGAGTCTTTTTATGTCTGATTTGTTGCCAGCGATTATGCCCGCTCATAATTCGTGCGTTTCGTGATCGCCCGGATGCTGTTTGATGAATTGGTCGTACAATTGGAGAATTTTGTCTTTTACCTGCTGGGGACTGGGGATTTGTTCAAAGGTGAATTCCGGAATCTCTCCGGCTGTCTGGACAGTTACCTGGCCGTAATTGAAAAATGTTGGCAAAAGACCTTTAATTCTAACGGTAACATCCTGAATTTTTGAGAGGCGCAGTTCCGAAATGTCTCTTTTAAATAAGCCCAGCTGGTGAATTTCCAGAATCCTGTGGTCAGTCACTATCCAAGTATCAAGGTAGAAATCGGTTAATGCCTTGAAAAGAAAATACCAGATGAATAAAAAATAAAAACTTAAGAAGAACATAGCCAAATTAAGACCAGTTTCTTTAAGAATCAAAAATTTATTGGCTAAATAAAATCCGGATAGCCCCAGTAAAATTAAAATTCCAAAACCGAAATAAATGGAAAATAAGACAAGCCAGTGCCTCCTTAAAAAAAGCTCCACCTTTTCATAAGATTTTTGGGAAGGAAAGATATTCATAAATGAACTCGGTCCACTGAATTTTAGAGAATAATTGGTAATTAATGGATATTAATAAAACTAAGCCAGAAGAAAAAATGATCGCTAAAACTTTAGTTTTGTAATCTAGCCCGAATTTAAGAAGGTGGTAAACAATAAATAAAGCGTTGATAGAGTAGCTTATGAGAAAAATAACAAATATGGTTAAAGGCAGCCTGATGACTAAGTCATTCATATAAAAGTATTTGGATATTTAAACATTTAAACTTCTTTCTTGTTTGATTTTCAGATGTTCAAAGGCTTGCCTGGTGGCGATCCGGCCCTTGGATGTTCTGGTTAAAAAACCAATTTGCATAAGATAAGGTTCAAAAACATCTTCAATCGTTTCTTCTTCTTCGGCCAATGAAGCGGCGATGGTTTTTATTCCGACCGGTCCGCCATGAAAATTGTTTATGATTAACTGGAGAATCTTTCGATCGGTCGATTCAAGACCCAATTCATCAATATCAAGCATTCCTAAAGTTTCTTTGACGATTCCCGGACTAATTGTTTTTATTCCTTTAACCTGGGCAAGGTCTCTTGATCTTTTAAGGAGCTTATTGGCGGTTCTTGGAGTATAACGGCTGGCCTTGGCCAGAATTATTTCTGCTTCTTTTTCCAGGTTGATGTTTAAAATTTTTGCCGACCTTTCAATTATTTTTTCAATATTTTCTTGGTTGTAAAAATCAAGCCGGTAATTCACTCCGAATCTTGACCTGAAAGGAGAAGAGAGAAGGGCGATTCTGGTGGTGGCAGCGATCAAGGTGAAGCGAGGAAGGTTTATTTGGATTGTTTTGGCTGAAGCCCCTTTTCCGATGATGATGTCTAGTTTAAAATTCTCCATTGCCGGGTAGAGGATTTCTTCAATTAGTTTATTCAAACGATGAACCTCATCGATGAAAAAAGTGTCGCCGTCCTGAAGATTAGTTAAAATGGCGGCAATGTCGCCGGCTTTCTCCAGGGCTGCGCCAGAAGTAATTTTAATGCTGGAAGCATATTCCTTGGCGATTATGTGGGCTAGAGTCGTTTTACCTAATCCCGATGGTCCATAAAGTAATATGTGTTCCAGTGGTTCTTTCCTTCCTTTGGCTGCTCCGATCATCACTTTCAAATTTCCCTTTATTTTTTCCTGGCCAATGAATTCTTTGAAAGCCCCGGGCCTTAGAGTTTGATCAAGCAGTTGATCTTCTGGCTGGGTTTCTATTAAATTTTTTGATTTTCTCATTTATTAATTCCAAGCGGCCTAAGGGGGGCCGCTGGTCTTATTTATCAACAGTCAATTAACAGTCTTTACAGGACTATTCCAGAACTTATTATCTTGACTTGACATTTATAATCTATCAATATATAATGTATTTATAATCCCCAATATGGGTATTTTTGTTAGCAGACATGTTGAAATTTCGAAATATCAGTATTCGATTTTTTTTATCAAACCTTTACCCTCACAAGCATGATTGTGAGAGTTAAGCCCCCAGAGGACGCAGGCAATTGGCCTTTGATTAAAACCACGGGCTAATTTCTGGAATAATTTATCTATGGATAGTTTGGAGGAGTTTTTCTCTTTTCTGGACTATTCCTGGAGTCTATTCTAACCTTGCATCTCCCAAGATCGAGGATTTTGCCTGCGTCCTCTGGGGGCTGGATATTTCGATATATCGAAATATTCTGCTATTCTCCAAGAATTCTTTTCGCTTCCTCAAAATCGGTTATCCCATCCAGAATTTTAAGGTAGCTGTCTTGAAGCATGGTTATCATTCCTCTTCTTCTTAATAAGTCCCTGATCTCGCTTACGGCTGGTGATTTAAGGATTAATTTTTCAAGCTCGTCGTCGACTGTAAATGCTTCAAAAACCCCGATTCTGCCTTTGTATCCGGTAAAATTACATTTTTCGCACCCTTCTTTTTTAAAAATTTCAATTTCATTTGATCCACGCCCCAGGGCATCGTTTATTTTTTTTGTTTCTTCAGGCGAGGCCCTGATTTTCTTTTTGCATTCTTGGCACAGTTTTCTGACTAGTCTTTGGGCCATAATCAGGTTTATCGCCGGAGCAATGACTTGGGATTTGGTGCCCATATCAATCAATCTTGGAATGGTCCCGGCGGCATCATTGGTATGCAGGGTGGAAAAGACCAGATGGCCGGTTAAAGCCGCATGCATGACTATTTCGGTCGTTTCGGAATCTCTTATCTCGCCGACTAGAATCACATCCGGATCCTGTCTGACAATTGATCTTAAGCCGTTGGCGAAAGAATATCCTTTATCGGGCTCAACTTGAGTTTGGGATATGCCCTTAATGAGGTATTCTATGGGGTCTTCAATGGTCACTATTTTGATTCCGGGTTTATTGACGAAATTGACAAAGGCATAGAGGGTGGTTGTTTTGCCTGATCCGGTCGGGCCGGTGGTTAAAATTGAACCGGTTGTTTTTTTAAGCTGTTTTTTGACTTCTTCGAGAAGTTCATCTCTCATCCCCAATTCTTCGAGATTCTTTCTTAAAGTTTGCGGATCCAAGAGACGGATAACTATGCTTTCATCATAAGCTCCGGGCAGGACTGAAATTCTTGCTTCAATATCCCCGCTTTCTTTTTTGACGGTGAATCTGCCGTCCTGGGGGGAATCGTGGATGTTGATTTTAAGCCCGGCCATTAGCTTGATCCTATTTAAAATAGCCGGATAGCCAGCTTTGTTAAGGTCCATTATGTCTTCTAAGGCACCGTCTATCCTGAATCTCAGCCTAATACTTTTTTCCTCGGGTTCAAAGTGGATATCTGATGCTCCGTTGGAAATAGCCCCGCCAAACAACAATTCAACCGTTTCGGTGGTAGCTGTTTTCAGTATTCTATTTTTAAGATTTGAAAGGTTTTCGAGTTCTTTTTCAAATTTTAATTCCAATTTTTCCTCTTTTTGGATAATGGCCATATTAATCCTAATTTTACCAGATAAAAACGTTTAATTTAAGACCCTGATTATCAACTAGCTAAATCTTATCCTCTTGACTGAATTCGTTGCCTTGATATAATAAAAAATGATTTCGATAAACTTTAATTAGTCCGTTATTAAGCGGGCTTGATTTTTTAAACAGGGACCATCAGACCAATGTTACTAGACATAAAACAATTCATATCAGCTATAAAGCAGATTGCCGAAGAAAAAGGAATCGACGAGCAGAAAATAATAGATACAATAAATGCGGCAATTGCCTCGGCCTATAAGAAGGATTATGGCAAGAAAGGCCAGATAATCAAGGCGAAATTAGACCCGTCAAGCGGCCAGATTTCGGTTTGGCAAGTCAAATATGTGGTTGAAGGGATGGATGACGAAGGTTATATCACCGGTCTTATTGTGAAAAAAGAACCCGGCGAAGATTCATCTGTTTTAAAGGAAAGGACTTTTATTTTTGACGAAGAAAGCGGTTTTAAACCCGAAGAAGGAGAAATCAGGGTAAAGTTTAATCCTGAAAAGCACATTCTTTTTGAAGAGGCTAAAAAAATAGATTCAGGCCTAAAGCCGGGCGATGAGTTAATCCTATCTTTGGAAGAAAAGAGCGACTTCGGAAGGATTGCTGCCCAGACAGCCAAGCAGGTGGTTATTCAGCGCCTCCGTGAAGCTGAAAGAGAATCGATTGCCGCGGAATATAAGAGCCGGGTCGGGCATCTTGTCAGCGGAGTGATCCAGAGGAGAGAAGGATCGGTTGTTTACTTTGATATTGGCCGGGCTCTTGGCGTTCTTTCGCCTCTTGAGCAAAGCCGTCTTGATAATTATTCGATCGGCCGGAGACTTAAAGTTTTGATTCTGGCAATTGAAGAAACGTCAAGGGGGCCGCAGATTATCTTATCACGTTCTCATCCAAAGCTCCTGGAAAAACTTTTTGAACTGGAAGTCCCTGAAATTTCAGCCGGTTCGGTTTTAATCAAAGGAGTAAGCCGGGAAGCAGGCAGTCGATCCAAAATAGCGGTCTGGTCAAAAGATTCTCATGTTGATCCGATCGGCTCTCTGGTCGGCCAGAAAGGAATAAGAGTCCAGACAGTGATTAACGAACTCTCTGGGGAGAAGATAGATATTATTGAGTGGAGCGATGATCCGGTCAAATTTATTCCTAATGCCATGTCTCCGGCCAAAGTGATTGATTCAAAGATTCTGGATCAGAAGAGAAAGCATATTTTGGTTGAAGTGGCCGAAGACCAATTTTCTTTGGCCATAGGCAAAAGAGGCCAGAATGTAAGGCTGGCCGCCAAGCTTGCCGGTTGGAAAATAGATGTCCGTTCCCCCAAAGAAGAAATGAAAGCCGAAGAAGCCGAATTGGTCCAGCCGGTTCCCAATGAACTATCAGATAAAAACTAAATCAGACTGATTCCAGTCATCTCTTCAGGTTTTTTAATATTCATCAGATTCAAAATAGTAGGGGCGACGTCCTGAAGGATTCCTTTTATTCCCGATCCTTCATAGTTAAGCTCGCTACTGTCTTTTTCTTTTTTGAATTTTCCCCCGACCACCAAAAAAGGAACCGGATTGGGATTATGCCGTGATTCTTTTTCGCCGGTGCCGAGATAGGTCAGGCTTTCGGCGTTCCCATGGTCTCCCGTCACTAAAATTACCGTTTCTTCATTTTGGCCGGCCCTATAAATTTTGCCGATTGCCCGATCAACCGCCTCAACGGCTTTAATTGTTGTTTCGTAATCGCCGCTATGACTTAAAATATCGGGATTGGCGAAGTTGGCGGCGATGAATTGATAGTTGCCCTTTTCAGTTTCTTCAATTATTTTTTGAGCTATTTGAGCGGCCTTCATCTGGGGATTTTTGAGAAAATTTTCAGACGAAGGAATTATAAAGTCGGTTTCGTTTTCAAATCTCTTTTCCCTGAGGCCGTTGAAAAAGTAGGTCAGATGGTCGGATTTGGCTGTTTCGGCGATGCGGAGCTGGTTAAAGCCATTTTGTTCCAGTATTTCTCCAAGCGTATTTTTTACTTCTTCTCTTTTGAAAATCGGTTTTACTTTGATCCCGTTCCCATAATCGGTCATCGTGGTCAGGAATAAATTATTGAATTTTCTCGTTTCGAAAAAATTAAAATCAGGATCGCTTATGGTCCGGGCGAGTTGCCGGATACTGTCTTCCCGGAAATTTAAGAAAAGGATAGCGTCGTTATCATCAATTTTCCACTTCTCATCTTTAATTAATGGCGGAATCAGCTCGTCGGTAATTCCTTGAGAAAGGTAATTTTCAAGGGCTTTTTTAAAGTCTCCGGTTTTTTCTCCAAGGCCGAAGGCCAGAAGCCCATAGGCCTTCTGGGTCATTTTCCAGTTGTTTTCCCGGTCCATGGCAAAGTCTCGGCCGACAAGAGAAGCAATTTTAATTTCCGATCCGGCGATTTCCCTTTCAATTTTAGCGATTAAATTCACGGATTCTTTTTTGCCCGAGTCTTTGCCGTCAGAAAATAAATGGATTAAAACCGTATTTAACAAACTCTGCCTTAGATATTTGATTATTGAAATAAGATGTTCTAAAGAAGCGTGGACCGTTCCGGAAGTCAAAAGTCCGATTAAGTGGAGTTTTGATTTATTTTTTTTGGCGTGGGCCAAGAGCCGGACAAAGACTTCGTTTCTAAAAAATGATCCGTTTTTGATGCTTTCGTTTATGGTGGTGAGGTGCTGGAGAATGATTCGGCCGGCTCCGATGGTCAGATGGCCGACTTCAGAATTGCCTTCTTTTAAAGGCGGCAGGCCGACAGCCGGGCCAGAAGCCTGAAGAAGAAAAAAAGGATAATTTTTTTTCAAGTAGTCCATATTCGGAGTATCGGCGGCCAAGATGGCGTTGCCGTTTTTTTCTTTTGACCAGCCCCAGCCGTCAAGTATCAAGAGGATAATCTGCTTCATTAAGGTATATTTTGACATATCAGGGTACTTTTGTTAATCTTAAAAAAGGTCAGTTGAATTTTAAATTTCAAGTCCATTAATTCGGATGTGCGCATTCGGATTGCCGCAGGCCAAAGGCCGAAGGCGTGCTATTCGCATACCATGAACTTAATTCAATATGGTTTTAGAAACAAATCCATTACTGATGGTGTTTTTGGCGTTGATTTTTCTAGGAGTCGGTTATCTTCTAAGATATTTTTTAGTTAAAAGAGAGACTCAAAATGCGGAGCTTAAGGCCCAGGAAGTAATTTTAAAAGCCAAAGACCAGGCCTTAAAGATTCTTGACGATGCCAAAAAAGACGAAAAGCTGAGGCAGGAGCAGTTCCTTAAGATTGAAAATATCCTTTCAAAAAAAGAAAACGAGCTGGAAGAAGAAAAAAAACGGCTTTTTTCTGATTTAGAAAATTTAAAAAACAAAGAAGGAGAGGTATCTGATTTGAAAATGACTCTCTCGGCTAAGATAGAATTGAAGATTAAAGAGCTTGAACTGATCAGTAATATAAAAAAGGAAGAAGCCAGGACCATTCTTTTGAAGCAGGTGGAAGACGAATTCAAAGACGAGATCTATCAGAAGATAAAGAAGCTTTCAAGCGAGGGGAACGAACTGGTCGATAAAAAAGCAAAGGAAATCTTAATTTCAGTTATCCAAAGATACGCCCGCTCTCAAATTGCCGATGCCACCACTACGGTTGTTTCCCTGCCTTCGGACGAGATAAAAGGCAAAATCATCGGTAAGGAAGGCCGGAATATTAAAACCATTGAACGGCTTACCGGAGTTGATATAATAATTGACGAAACGCCGGAGGCTTTGGTTATTTCCGGTTTTGACCCGATTAGACGCCAGATAGCCAAATTAACCATTGAAAAGTTGATTGCCGACGGCCGGATTCATCCGGCCAGAATTGAAGAAATGGCTGAGTTGGCCAGGGACGAGCTTGAAAAAAAGATAAAAGAAGCTGGCGAGAATGCTGCTTTTGAAATAGGCGTCGGTCCCTTGGATCCGAAATTAATTTACCTTCTTGGCCGTTTGGCTTTCCGGACCAGCTTCAGTCAGAATGTTCTTCAGCATTCCATTGAGATGGCTCATATCGCCGGAATGCTGGCTTATGAGCTTAAGGCCGACGTGGCAGTTGCTAAAACCGGAGCTTTGCTTCATGATATCGGTAAGGCCGTAGATCATGAAGTTCAGGGAACTCATGTTGAAATCGGCCGCCGGATTTTGGAGAAGTTTGGAGTGGACCGCAAAGTCATTGCGGCCATGGAAGCCCACCACGAGGACTATCCTTATTCTTCTCTGGAATCAAGAATTGTTCAGGCAGCTGACGCGATTTCCGCGGCCAGGCCCGGTGCCAGACGCGAGACGGTTGAATTTTATCTCAAACGGCTTGAAGATTTGGAGAGGATCGCTTCTTCATTTGAAGGAGTTGAAAAATCTTACGCTGTTCAAGCCGGAAGAGAATTAAGAGTATTTGTCACGCCGACTAAGATTGATGATTTGGGAGCAATAAAGCTGGCCCGGGATATTGCCAAAAAAATTGAAGGCGAGATGAATTATCCCGGCGAAATCAAAGTTAATGTTATCAGAGAAACAAGGGCGATAGAATACGCCCGGTAGGTCGAGTTTAAAATAATTCAGTATTGGTAGTAAAATTTATGCCAATAAAGAAAAAGCAATTAGCTGAAAGTTTGGCCGAGAAATTAGGGCTGACCAAAAAGCAGGGAGCTGATTTTCTCGATGCTTTTGTTGAACAAATTACCGGCTATTTGAGGAAGGGCGAAAAAGTCAACATAACCGGCTTCGGCATATTCAAAGTTGCTGACCGGAAAGCCAGAGAAGGAATCAATCCCAAGACCGGAGAAAAAATCCACATTGCGGCTTCGAAAAAGCCGAGGTTCACTCCGGGTAAAGTCTTGAAAGAAGCAGTAAAGTAAGTAATAAGTAAGCAGGTTTAAGATTTTTCGAAAAATCAAAAATCACCCTAAATTTTTTGAAAGGGTGATTTTTGATTGAAGTTAACTTAAAAATTTGATAAGTTTGATTATTAGCGGGCTGTAGTATAACGGTAGTACGAGACGTTTGGGACGTTTTAGTCCCGGTTCGAATCCGGGCAGCCCGACCATTCAAGACAAGTCATATCCTTTTTATAAAGTTAAAAGTTTAATTTTACA
>JBBTXZ010000005.1:0-18821 GCA_038062015.1 Patescibacteria group bacterium
ACGGAATCGGGAATTTCTTTTTGCCCCGAAAAATCCATACGATTTGGTCGCCGAGCCCCGCCCGAGGCGGGGCGAGGCATTGACTTTTCCAACGTGGTGCAGTATTCTTGAATTAGTCCGAACGCATTTCGCCGCCTTCGGCGGCGAGGAAGTCCCCCCGCGAAAATTCGAAAAGGCGGCGGAGCCGCACCGCTCAAAACCGCAAAAGAACCCGGAGAAAAACATCGGCTCGAACCATATTTTGTAGAAGCAGAAAAGAAAAATTTTAATCATTGGATTTTTGAAACAGAAACTTGAAAGAGTTTCTGTTTTGTTTAATATTGATTTCTATAGCTGTTTTTGTTAATGTTCTAGTTAGACGTACACACAAAATTGAATAGGAGGACAGAATGACAGTTACAGCGACGTTAGTTCGAACCGCAGTTCTGGTTCCAGAGGAACCAGAACTTGATTTGGCGGAAGCACAGAGGATACTTCCGCGACGGATTGAAGAAGCGCGTGAAGCGGCGGAGAGAAACCACGCCACGACTGTGATGCCCACGCTCTACAGCGAAGCACTTCGTTTGCAGGCGGTGAGTTCCCTCGAACGCAGGGCATCAGGGGTTTTGAAGGAACTGGACATTGAGCCTTTCACTCCGGAGTCGGTCAACGCTTACGTAGAGGCGAAACTTGCCGAGAAGCTTCCGGAAAATCAAAAGCTGCGCCGCAAGACACGCACTGTCAGCACACTCGGCTGGCTATGTGGTGCCATGCTAGTGGTCAGCATACTGACGATACTGGCCAACGACAGTGGTGGATTTTTCACTGTGACAGTGGCGGTTGCAGGATTTATTGGTGGTCTAGTGGCGATGGCTACGACCACAGGTATCGGAAAGTGGAAATGGCGCCGGGTAGAGATCGAGCGTTACAATGCTAAGATTCCGGAATACGTTCTCCGGAAGGCCATTCAGGTAAAGCAGGCGTTACCTGAAGGCAAGCTGTGGATTTACGCACTTTCTCCTCACTCGATCGAAAACCCACTCTTCCGAGGTGATCCATTCCTTGAACTTCAAGCAGGCAAGAAACGTTTCTTTCTCGAAGTGTGGGACGAGCGCGAATTCGAGGAGCAGGAACATTCACGGCAGCAAGAGGTCGAAAGACAAGAGCTTGCGACTGCACAGGAGTAGCATCACATCGCCCGGTGCAAAGAAAGTCGTTTGACTATCTTTGTCGGGCGATTTTCTTTTTATGAATTTCAAAGAACAAAGAATTTGCCGCCAACCAACATATTTTTCATTAATTTTTAAATTGAAAAATATGTTGAAATGAGTTATCATTAACTCATTAGAAAAACTTGAAATTGTCAGCGGTGCGGCTCCGCCGCCTTTCCTAATTTTCGCGGGGGGACTTCCTCGCCGCCGCAGGCGGCGAAATGCGTTCGGACTAATTCAAGAATACTGCACCAGACAGGAAAAGTATGACAAGTATGACAAAATTCAAAACTGGAATTAGAGTAAGTTTGATAGGCACCGCTCTTGAGGCACTAGGAATAGGTTTAGATATAATGCACCACTTGGACATCGGCATTGAAACGCCCGAAGGCCTTATCACGCCCTATCACCTCATGATATTCATTGGCTTCCTTATTAATTTTGTAGGAGTGCTGATAACTCTTTACTCCCGAGGATATAAGTAATGGGGGCGCTTAGCTCAGTGGTAGAGCATCGCATTTACACTGCGGAGGTCGGAGGTTCAAATCCTCCAGCGCCCATTAATGCCTTTTTACTCTGTTAAACTTCTTGCTAAAAAAGAAGTGGCCGAAAAAACAACGGCCTTCTTTTTTGAAAAGCCGAAAAACTTTAAATTCATCCCCGGACAATTCATTGAACTTTATTTGATTAAAAAATTGGTTCATCCTTTTTCAATTGCCTCTTCGCCGAAAGAAAAAGAACTCATGATTGCAACCAGAATGAGACCATCGGCGTTCAAAAATTCTTTAAGAAAACTGAAGATCGGCAGCCGAATTAAAATAGGCGGTCCATTCGGACAATTTGTTTTGCGCAAAAATAAAAAAATTCCGGCGGTTTTTTTGGCCGGCGGAATCGGAATTACGCCGTTCCGATCAATGATAAAAAATTATCCGGACCGGAAAATCACTCTTTTTAATTCCAATCGCAAGAAAAAAGACGCTCCGTTTCTGGAAGAACTGAAAAAACTTGAAAATAAAAATTTCAAACTAATATCTATAATGACCAGGGAAAATAAGGAACGAATCAACCCCAAAATGCTCAAACAAAACATAAGGGGCTGGCAAAGGGTAATTTATTACGCGGTCGGCTCAACCGGATTTGTCCAATCAATGGCTGATATGCTTGCGAAAACGGGAATTAAGCCGGAACAAACTAAAACCGAAAACTTTTCCGGCTATTGATAAATGCGGCTGTAAAAGCGATAGCATTTATAGCCGCAAAGTTTTAAATAGCACTAAATAGCGCTTTATATTTTGTATTTAATATTTTATACTTAATACTATGAAATACACCCTTCCGCCATTGCCCTATCCATACGACGCGCTTGAGCCTTACATTGACGCGCGGACAATGGAAATCCATCATACCAAGCACCACCAGACTTATGTGGATAAATTGAATGCCGCTCTAGAAAAACATCCGGAACTTTTTGAAAAACCCCTTGAAGAGTTATTGCGAGACCCCGCTCAAGTTCCGGAAGACATCCGCCAAGCCGTAATCAATCACGGCGGCGGGCATTATAATCACAGTTTGTTCTGGATGATTATGGGACCCCCTTCGACAGGCTCCCTTCAAGGGCCTGAGGGTCCATCAGGGCCTCGAATGGCAGGGCAAGCGAATGCTGGGGGCGAGCCAAGCGGCGCTTTAGCTCAAGAAATAAATCAAAAGTGGGGGAGTTTTGAAAAATTCAAGGAACAATTTACTAATACCGCGTTAAACATATTCGGTTCGGGCTGGGCCTGGCTTGATATCTACCAAGGAAAATTAAAAATCTGCACTACCGCCAATCAGAACTCGATATTAATGGAAAACAAAAAACCAATCTTGGGTCTCGATATGTGGGAACATAGTTGGTATTTGTTAAGACAAAATAGAAAAAACGAGTATGTGGATGCGTGGTGGAATGTAGTGAATTGGAAAGAAGTAGAAAGCCGATATAAAAATGTCTGACCATGCTCTCCACGACGACAAACTGAAAGAACTCGAAGAAAAAGCGATTAAGATTCGCGAACTTATCATTGAAGCATTAGTTGAGGCCGGCTCCGGGCATACAGCCGGGCCGCTTGGCATGGCCGATATTTTTACGGCTTTGTATTTTCATGTTCTAAATCACGACCCTAAAAATCCGGAGTGGCCGGAAAGAGACCGCCTGTTTTTATCCAACGGCCACATTTGCCCGGTGCGATATGCAACTATGGCTTTAGCCGGCTATTTTCCGGTTAAAGAACTGAAAACTTTAAGAAAGTACGGTTCCCGTTTGCAAGGCCACCCCGAAAGAGAACGGCTTCCGGGAGTGGAAACCACTTCCGGGCCTCTCGGTTCAGGCCTTGGCCAGGCCGCCGGTTACGCTTACGCGGCCAGAATGGATAAAAAACAATTTCGGGTTTACTGCATTATGTCTGACGGCGAACAGGAAGCAGGCAATACTTGGGAATCAGCGATGTTCGCCGGAAAATATAAATTAAGCAACTTAACCGCGATTATTGACCGGAATAACATCCAGATTGACGGAATGACCGAAGACATAATGCCGCTTGAACCGCTGAAGGCGAAATACGAAGCGTTCAACTGGCATGTTTTAGAAGTTGACGGCCACAATATCAGAAATTTCGTGGATGCAATTGAACAGGCTAAAGCCGTGGCAGAAAAACCGACCGTGATAATCACCCATACAATTCCGGGCAAAGGCGTGCCGGACATTGAAGGCGATTTTCTATGGCATGGCATTCCGCCAAAACCTGACGAAGCCAAACACTTTTTGAACGACATCCGAACTCTCAAGGGAAAAATTAAGGGCGAACACGAATGAAATTTCTACTAGGGGATTCTTACTTTAAGGCGATAGAAAATAGTATCGGGAGTAAGTTGTTCAGAAATTTATATTTAGACAAAAGTGGAAAAAAGATTGACGCATCGAATAATGGTCAGTTCTCTTGTGCTGTGTTCGTATCCTGGATACTGAGAATTTTCTATTTAATTGAGGAAGGGCATGCTACGGTTGATGGAACGATGAAAGACGTTGAAAAATCGGGGTGGTATAAAATCCAAGAGCTGAAACCCGGGGCAGTATTGGTCTGGGAAGAGATTTTTTTAAATGGCTCCTTAAATAAACATATTGGCTTTTATATTGGCAGGAATAAAGCAGTAAGCAACTCCCGTACCCTAAAAATACCGGTAAAACATCATTGGACTTTTGGCTCTAAAAATGATAAAAATTATAGGCGGGTTATTGAAATCTGGTGGCATAAGAAGTTAGATTAGCGCCGGAGTAGCTTAATGGCAAAGCAATACTTTCGTAAAGTAGAGACTGTGGGTTCAAGTCCCACCTCCGGCTTAGAAAAATTGACTCTAAGTTAAACTTAAGATAAACTTAAACTATTATGAAACAGCTGATCGGTGTCAAGGAACTGCGTGAAAACTTAGAAAAATATATTGCCCTCGTTGAAAAAGGCAAATCTTTTACTGTTATAAAAAAAACGAGGCCCGTTTTTAAAATAACCCCGCCTGAATCAGAAGAAAGATGGGAAACCGTGATTGACTTTACCAATAAGAGCAAAAATGGCGTCTCCGCCCGAAAAGTTTTGAAAGAACTTCATAAGTTAAATGCCTGATTTAGCCAAATTTCTTTCTAAATTTAGCAAAAAAGAAAGAAAGGTTTTGGAATTTTTAATTGAAAGGGTAGTTTCTTTCCACTGGCGCGGATTAGATATTAAAAAATTAAAAGGCTATCAAGATATTTACAGAATTCGCAAAGGAGATTTGAGAATAATTTTTACGACAAAAAATAAATCTATTTTTATCCTATCTATTGAAAGACGGACAGAAAAAACATATAGAATATAATTGGATATCGCCGGAGTAGCTTAATGGCAAAGCGTGCGCCTGAAGAGCGTTAGAAGGCAGTTCGATTCTGCCCTCCGGCATTTAACTTGCGGGCGTAGTACAGTGGCAGTACGCGACCTTGCCAAGGTCAAGACGAGGGTTCGATTCCCTTCGCCCGCTTTTCCAAAAACAAAAACCAGTCCTGAACTTGCTGAAGGGCTGATTTTTGTTTTTAGTCAAACTGATGTATAACGATGTATAAGATGGATATGAAAATAAACGAGCGCTGGGCCCAAATTCTCCCGAAAAAGCGCGCTAAAATAATAAACCGCTTAGCCGGTCTCTTGCGCAAAAACTCAAAGAAAATTGCCGAAACCATGGCCGGAGAAATCGGCAAACCGATCAATGCCGGCCGGCATGAAGTGGAAATATCGGCCAGGCGCGTGTCTGATTTCTGTTCATACATTCCCGATTGTCTGGAAGATGAAGTTGTTTTTGAAGATGAGTCCGAGAAAAACATGATTCGCTACGAACCAGCCGGCGCCGTGGCCGTCATCTCGCCTTGGAACGCGCCCGTCTTTGTGTCTTTAGCCGGAATAATCCCGCCGCTTTTATGCGGCAATACAATAATCTGGAAACCATCTGAACACGCGGCTAAAACCGGAAAGGTTTTAGCCGCAGTCATTAAAAAATTAGAAAATTCCGGTCTGCCGAAAAGATCTTTTCAAGTTCGATACGGCGGGCCAAAGACCGGCCGTGACTTAGCCGCATCAGATGCAGCAGCAGTATCTCTTACGGGAAGCGTCCGGGCCGGCCAAGAAGTTATGAAAACAAGCGCCGCCAAACTTCATCGCCTTGTTCTGGAACTGGGCGGCAAGGATCCGGCCATTGTTCTTAACGACGCCGATATCAGTCAAGCGGCCCGGCAAATTGCCAAAAGCGCAACCATGTACAGCGGCCAGGTTTGTTTCGGCGTTGAACGAGTGTATTGCCAAACCAAAGCATATGATAAATTTGTAAAGGCCTGCGTCGAAGAAATCAAAAAAATCAAAATAGGCGATCCGTTTGACGAATCGGTGGAAATGGGCCCGATGTCAGTAAAATTTCAATATAACAAAGTACTGGACCATATTCGCGAGGCCAAAGCCAAGGGAGCCAAAATTTTATCCGGCGGCCAAGCCATGGATTTACCGGGGTATTTTATCAACCCGGCTGTATTAGTTGATGTTAATCACTCGATGAAAATCATGAAAGAAGAAACGTTCGGACCAATAATCCCGATTATGAAATTTTCTTCAATTGAACAAGCCGTCAAATTAGCGAATGACACGGACTACGGCTTAACCGCCAGTATTTGGACCAAGAATATCAAGCGGGGCGAGGCCGTGGCTAAACAAATCCAGGCCGGCACGGTTGAAATAAACCGCCACGGAATGTCCAAGGCCGCCTTGCCCTGGGGCGGATACAAAATGTCCGGCCTTGGCCGGATTTATTCCAAAGAAGGAATCCGCGGCGCCTTCACCAACATCAAGCATATCTGGACGGTGAAGAATAAAATTCTATAAAATAGATTATGCTCTTCGTTTTCCGGAAAATGAGAACAGCAATTCACCACCGGGTTGAAAATAATAAACCCGGTCTTTATGTTTATCTCCTATTCCCGATGGCGACCGCTTTTTTAATTACTTTTATAATCTCGAGAATGATAAGCTATTTCTGGCCATGGCTCTATCTGCCGATACTGCCCGATGTCCGTGTCCATCACTTCGCTTACGGTTTTTTTGTGCTCGCCGCTTCCGGCTATCTGGCTTTGATATTTGACAACGCCAGAGCCAAATATTTTATTTCTCTGCTTCATGGCCTTGGCCTCGGTTTGGCTTTGGATGAATTCGGAATGTGGTTAAGACTTCGCGACGACGAACCTGTCCGCTGGGGCTATGACGGCTTTCTCATATTTTTTGGGGTTATTTTTCTAATCGTCTCGGCAAAACCGGGCATAAAAATGCTTAAAATCTTCTGGCCGTTCAAAAAAACCAAAAAATTGACATAAGTGATCTAATCTGCTAATCTTATAGTATAACGCGCTAAGGCGCAGTTTTCATTAAAAGAGCCTTTAAAAGAGGCTTTTTTGATTACTATGATTACCAAAAAATCATTAATTTCTGGCTTTCTGGCAATGAGTTTCGCGATTAACCCGCTTTATATCCAAGCCGGTTTTTGGGACGTTCTGAATCCTTTTAGCATCGCCAAAATACTGGTCAAATCAAAGGCGGGTTCGGAAAATATTCTAATTGAAGAAAACCTGGCTTATTCTAATTTCTCCACAGTCCAAAACGACAGTATCTTGGCGGTCCGGCCAATAACTACTTTAAAAACCTATAAACCCAAAAGGTTCTATACGGTTTCGGCTACGGGCTATTCTTCAACCCCAGAACAAACCGATCATACGCCCTTCATCACCGCCTCCGGGATTCATGTCCGCGACGGTGTGATTGCGGCCAACTTTTTGCCTTTTGGCACGATCATTAAAATTCCGGAGCTTTTTGGAAACAAGACTTTTGTGGTTGAAGACCGGATGCACAACCGCTACTGGTTGAACATTGATATCTGGTTTCCGGAAAAAGACCTGGCCAAAGAATTCGGGATCAAAGTCATTAAGATTGAAATCGTCTCGTAATGCTAAGCGTTACAATTGGGACGTTCAGCGTCTCGTAAAAACAAAATTCGGTTGATCCCGTTAGAGGTTAGATTCAGAGACCTGAATCGGCAGAAACCATAGGTTTCTTACCTCTAACGGGATTGAAAAAAACCGGATTTTTGTTAAAATTCCAAACTAAGCCCCCATAGCTCAATGGATAGAGTGCCTCGCTTCGGACGAGGTGATGATGGTTCGAGCCCGTCTGGGGGCGTTAAACTTCGCATACTAATACACCGTTCTGTGGAAAAGTTAGACAGGACTCCTATATTAACTTTACCATGATATAATAAATAGATATGAGTAAAATAAAAAGGAGATGTAAAATTTGCAGAAAAATCTTTTATGTTAGGCAATGGCAAGTTAAACAAGGTTGGGGCATATATTGTTCTATTTCATGTAAAAACGAATCTCAAAAGAAAGGAAAACTCGTTAAGTGCTCTACTTGTGGCAATAAATTTTGGAGAGGGACGGGACAGTTAAAAAAACCAAAAAGCGGAAAATTTTTCTGTAATAAATCATGTCAAACAGTATGGCGTAATAAATATTTCTCTGGCTCTAAGCATGCATTTTGGAGAGGTGGAATGAGTACTTATAGAAGAACGCTTCTTGGCACCAACAAAAAAGTAGAATGTATTACTTGTAAAGAGAAGGACGCAAGAGTGTTACAAGTCCACCATAAAGACGGTAACCGCAGAAAAAACTCAATAGATAATTTAGCATGGCTATGTATTAACTGCCACCATCTCGTACATTTACATAACAAAAAATTACAGAAACATGCCTAATCCAAACACATCATGCAAGTTATGCGGGAAAAGGTTCTATGCCAAACCAAACTGGTTAAGAAAAGGGGTAGGCAAATACTGTTCCCGGAATTGTCAATTTGAATCCCAGAAGAAAGGGGAAATTGTTGATTGTTATAATTGTGGGGGAAAAACATGGAAAACTCCAAAAGATTTCAAACGATCCAAAAGCGGCAGACACTTTTGTTCTAGAATTTGTATGTTAAGCCAACTTAATACTAAATGCGGCCCTGATCATCCAAACTGGAAAGGCGGGAAATATGTTGAATATAAAAAAATGATGAAACAAAATAAAAAGGCGATCTGCAAAAGATGTAAGAAAACTGATAAGAGAATTTTACTTGTGCACCATTTAGATGGTAATCGAGCTAATAACCACCTTCACAATTTAGCTTGGCTCTGCTATAATTGCCATCACTTAGCCCATAATTATAACTAATATATTTCATAACATGGTGGGCGTAGCTCAATTGGTAGAGCGCCGCTCTGTGGCAGCGGAGGTTTTTACGGGTTCGAGCCCCGTCGCCCACCCACTTTTCAACAATTTTCTTTACCTGAAAATTTTTGTATCTTTGATATATGCTTAACTCGCTTAAAACCTCCCACTTGCTTTTGCGCTTCGGACTGGCCCTTGTATTTCTTTGGTTTGGAATTGACAAATTCATCCATCCCGATTATTGGATCAATGCCTGGATGCCTTTGTGGCTCCAGAATACTTTAAGCCGCTTCAACATCGGAAACCTAAATTTTGTCTACACCAATGGAATTTTTGAAGTCGTTTTAGGGCTTGGCTTCGTATTTAATATTTTTGTAAAACTGTTTGCTCTTTTAGCCGTTCTGTTCCTTTTGCTGGTTATACTTTCTTTCGGCCTAAATGAAGTAACTGTCCGCGACGCCGGCCTTATCGGCGCGGCTCTGGCCCTGCTTCTCTGGAACGGCAGAAAATCCCACACTTTTTAATGAGTGAGGTTTCTTATGCGGGAAATATATTTAGACACGGCTGCCACGACTCCATGCGACCCAAGGGTTTTAAAAGCGATGGCGCCTTTTTGGTCAAAAATTTACGGCAACCCTTCTTCCTTTAATGATTCAGGCCGTAAAGCCCGGGAAGCGGTTGAACAATCGCGAAAAAGAATCGCCCGGATCTTAGGCGCCAAAAATCAAGAAATTATTTTTACCTCTTCGGCGACAGAAGCCAGTAACTTTGCGGTTTTTGGAGTTGCTAATGCAAGCCAAAAATCCCAAATCCCAAATCCCAAAATCCCAAAATCCAAATACCACATAATCACTACAAAAATAGAGCATCGTTCCGTTTTTGAACCAATTAAAAAATTGGGAGAAAGTGGTTTTGAGATTACTTATCTTGAAGTAAATAAAGAAGGGTTAATCAGTCTTGAAGAGTTCAAAGAAGCTTTGCGGCCGGAAACTTTTTTAGTTTCGATTATTTACGTTAACAATGAAATCGGTTCTGTCCAACCGATAAAGAAAATCGGGAAGATTATAAAAGAGTTTAAAAAAGTTTCTGGCCCGTTATATTTTCACATCGACGCCAGTCAGGCCTCGGCTTATCTTGATATAAATGTAAATAATCTGGAGGTTGACCTAATGACCATATCCAGCCATAAAATTTACGGGCCGAAAGGAATTGCCGCTTTGTATGTCAGAAGGGGGACTGAAATTAAACCGCTCATTTATGGCGGCGGCCAAGAATGGGGACTGCGTTCTTCTACAGAAGCAGTTCCTCTGATTGTCGGATTTGCCAAAGCGATTGAAATAAGTAATAGGTTAAAACTAATAAGTAATAAGAAAGAAGAAAAATTAAAACAATATTTTGTAAACGGCTTAAGGAAAACAATCCCGGGAATAAAAATAAACGGGCCAGAAAACCTAAAAGACCGCGTTCCACATATAATCAATACTACTTTCCCGGGAATTGAAAACGAGCAACTACTTTTGCAACTAGATAAATACGGCATCCGGGCTTCGGCCGGATCGGCCTGCACCTCCCGCGGAATTGAACCGTCGCATGTACTCTTAGCCATGGGCCTCTCAAAAAAAGAGGCCCGTTCCAGCATCCGCTTTTCTTTGGGCCGGAAAATTTCTAAAACCGACTTGGATTATGTTTTGAAAATCCTGCCAAAAGTGGTAAATATAATAAAGAGGCTTTATCCGGAAGATTTAAAAAAACACTATTATACGAAATCTTAATATGTTTGGCTTAATAAAACTTATTTTCGTTTTAATTCTTTTGGCCGGCGTGGCGGTTTACGGCGGCGATATTTGGAATACAGCCAAAGACAAGATAACTGAATTCATCAACCCGGAGCTTCAAAAAGCAACTCTTTTCAATGTTTCCAAGGACAAAATTAAAGAAATAGAAAATATCATCAAAGAAGTCAGGGAAAATATTGATAACCCGAATTTTGACAAAAAAGCGAAACTGGAAGAAAGCTTGAAAGTAATTCAAGAGTCAAGAAATAATCTTGAGAAAATAGAAAACTCCGGCGAAACTTTAATTGAAAAAGCTTTTGAAGCGGCCAGAGATTTGAAAGAAGGCGTTCAATCTTTAATTACCGGAAACACAAAAAGTAATCCTCAAGATTGCCAGTGCTCTCAATAAACGGCTGACCCAGGTGAGCCGTTTAGTTTAGTCCGCCTCGTCCTCCTCCGCTAGAGCTTCGGGAGGACACGGTAGGAGCCACTTGGAACCAGATTATAGAGGAATTGAAGGTTTGGCAGCAGCTTTCGGCTTATTTAATCCCTACTCCACAACTAACTCCCGTCTATAACTTGTTTCATTAAGTATAAGCATCACAATCTCGTATGAATGTGGCATCCATTCTTAGAAATAGTGCCAGTTCCGGAAACAATCTCAAACGGGCCATCTTCTAAGAGCACTGAAGAATTCTATAACTTACTTATAATCTCCAAATATTCTTTTGTTGAAATGCCAAGAGTGCGTAAGTTATTACGAATTATAAAAAGCGGCAGTTGATCTTCTCGAGGAACGACAACCGGTCTTTTTAAACCACTGCGCCAGTAAATCCTATGATCGCCTTCTTCCCGTTCAAACTTACAGCCAATGTATAATAGAAACTCCTCGAATTTTTTCCAATGAACAGGAATCAGTCGGGGCATATTATAGAACTACCGGAACCCGAATTGACTCCGTCTCTTGAGAAACAATTAATGGCGGCTGCCATTCTTTATTATGCTTCTGCCAACCCAGTTCTTGTAAAACCTCGTTAATGGTTCCTTTTTTTATGACCTCTTCAAAAAATAGTTTAGCCGCTTCTGCAAAACGGGTTCGAGCTTTTTCAAAAGAAGATGCTGAAGTAGATAGGTCAAGCGCGGGAGAGTAAGCAATAAAACTATTGCCCTCCCGCAAAAAAACTATGGATAACTTAAACGATAGAGCTGTTTTATTCATAATAACACTATAGCGTTAAACTTGATTTTATCAAATCCCCCCACCAGGAGTCGAACCTGGACTCATAGCTTAAGAGGCTACTACTCTACCGGTTAAGTTATGGGGGGAAATTCCTAAATACCCCGGGCAGGATTTGAACCTGCAGTCTACGGATTAGAAGTCCGTTGCTTTATCCAATTAAGCTACCGGGGCAAAAGCGGGTGAAGGGAATCGAACCCTCGGCTCGACTTTGGAAGAGTCGTGTATTACCACTATACGACACCCGCCTCAATGCCGTCTTCGGCGGCGAAACAAATGGGTGAGGCGATGCACCTTAAAATTTAGCAAATCAGTAGAGTTGTTGCAAACAAAACTGAAAAAATCTTATCCTTACTGCTGTTCTAGGAGAGGTTCTACAAATTGGGGGTTGAGAGATTCAGGTGATGTTTCTGGTTCTGATTCTGGAATTGGTGTTGGAGTTGGAGTTGGCTCTGGGCTTGGAGTTATTTCTGGCGAAGAGATAGGAATGTTTTCTGGGATTTCTGGGGTTGGACTTGGTTCGGGCGTGGGCGTCAATTCGGGGGTAGGCTCTAATGTAATTTCCGGGTTTGGTGATTCTGATGGAGTAGGTGTAGGCGTCGGCGTAGATGGAGCAGCTGTTTGTGTCTGTATTCCGTTCTGTTGTAAGAGCGCTTTCAATTCTTCTTCCGTCACACACGTCTGGCCGATGCAGAGTTTGTCTGCCGCCACTTCTTTGGCCGTCAGTTTTTCAACGATTATGTTCGTCACTTTCAGCAATCCGTTCTCAAAGACGACATTCATCGCTTCATAGAATTTTTTGACGATTGAGTTAAAAAGGATATCAAGGTCAAAGATTGCTTGCCCTGAGCTTGTCGAAGGGGTACCAGAATCCAAGGCTAAATCAGTAGACGAAGAGGCCGTGCTTTCCGTAACTTCAGCTATAGAAGGGGCCCAGTAGCTTAGATTCACGAAAGTCATTATCTTATCATATGACTGGCTTGCCCCGAGCTGATTGAGAGGTTCCAAGGCGATGCCGACAACAATCCCTGCTTTTGTTGCTTTCATCGCTATCCCCGGCGTTGAAGAAGAAGTTAGTCTGTCGCCCGGCTCTATCGGTCCGTTTTCCAAAGTAACTTTCACCGGCACTCTTCCATTTAAGGCTATTTCTTTTGTTTCGTATTTTTGATTCCAGATATCTTCTCCGAAGCTAAGATAGGGCTTAGTGGAGACAACGCCGACTATATTATTCTGGTAAGACCGGGAGGACTTAGTCAGAACCGATACTTTATTATTTGGCGTAGCTGAACCAGAGGCCAAGTTGGACAATTCATTACTTGTTGTCATGATATCGCCCGGTTCCGGGGGATCACTTACTGGATACCACTCGGCTATATCTGAAGGTGTACCGGGACAATCGCCAAGCACCAACTGACTACTGCCAACATCAAAGCAAATTGCTGTATTAGCCGTGGTCTGGACATTCTGTTGTCTGAACTGGCCGGAAATTGAAGCTGCGCCGACGACCTCAAGTTTTGTTTCTAAAGTAGTGGTCCCGATGCCGACGTTGCTGCCATCCAGCTGCAAGGATAAATCCCTGGCAGTATCATCGAGTCTGGCAATACCCTGAATGTAAGCATACCCGTCGGCGTTCTGACCAATTTTTACCCCTCTGTGACCTAAACCATCCGTTCCTCCAAGAAAAATAAATTTATTAAGACCAGCCTGAACATCAAGCACAGCTTGTGGTGCAATTGTCCCAACCCCCACATTCCCCGTCGAGACATTGGCATACAAAGCAGGTGTAGTATTCGTCCCAACCCTCAAGAAAGTATCAAAGTTGGCAGAACCGTCGACTTCAAGATCGCCGGAAACGAGAACATCATCGGTTGTAGTGATGAAATTGGCGTAGCCAGTGGTTCCAGTGCCAAACCTTGAGTAAGCCACCGAAGCAAACCCTCCCACCTGAAGAGTATTCCCGGTTAAGAGGTAAGAAGCAGAGGCGGTGCCTTGGACTTCAAAGAGGGTTTGGGGGGTAGTGGTATTCACACCTACTTTTCCTCCTGATAAAACTGTAAATTTAGTATTGACATCAAGCAATCCTGCTGGACTTGTTGTGCCGATCCCAACATTACCATTACTTTTTACCGTTATCACTTCCGTTGAACCCGAGGCTATTCTGAATAAGTCACCCGTGTAGGTTGAGGCAGGTTCAAGATCAAGGAGAGCAACTGGCGTGGTCGTCCCGATGCCGACATTGCCGCCGTTTTTAACAACCAATAGATCACTGGTTCCATCATTAATAAAGAAGCTGTCAGCACCGGTACCAAAATCATATTGACCAATTTTGAAAGTACGAGCGTCATTTTGGAAAGCGATGGAAGCTTCCGCGCCAGTACCTTGAAATTTAGCCATTGCTTCATTAACGGTGTGATAAACATGCAGTCTTGCTCCAGCTAAAGTTGTCCCAACCCCCACATTGTTGCCGGCAGTGATAGCCAAATAAGAGTTTAAGCTGGTAATTAGGCCGCCATCGGTTTTGATTGCACTGGTTGTCGAGCGATAAAGATTAGCTAAAGTATCTGTGCCAAAATTGAGACCATTGGCGGCAGTGGTGGGCGTGCCAGAGCCGATGGTGAGCAAAGATACCGGCCCCGTCGTCCCGATGCCGATGTTACCAGTAGAGTCAATAGTTAAACGTTCAACGCCTAACGTGGAAAGACCAAGCGCATTAACCGCTCTTCTGAACATCCCTGTATCCTGATCTATGGCAAAGGAGAAAGAAGGGGAAGCAGCAGTTCCGGGTTGGCTGTAGAAGAGAGAAGAAGATGCTGTTCCGCCGAAATTGACTGTGCCGTCAAACCAGACTGTGCCGTCAACTTCAAGGTCATCGGTGATTAAGAGGTCATTGGCATCAGCCAGACGAGAGTAGTTGGTGGTGTTGGTTCCGAATCGGTTGTAGGCCACCGAAGCAAACCCTCCCACCTGCAAGGTATTCCCAGTCAGAAGATAAGAAGCAGAGGCGGTGCCTTGGACTTCAAATTTGGTAGCTGGACCCGTAGTGCCAATTCCAATTTTACCATCCCAGTTCAGAGTTAAGATTGAATTAGTAGTTGCAGGAGCACCATCTGTTGCACTATTGAAGAAGGTAAGGTCGTTATCACCGAATTTACCTATTATCCAATCTTGATATCCTCCGGCTGTAGTGTTGTTGAAAGCTAGCCACATGTCCGTCCCTCCTGCATGACCTCGATCAATTTGAAACGGAGCGACTGGTCCTGTTGTCCCTATTCCTACATTGCCCGTCGAGACATTAGCATACAAAGCAGGAGTATTATTAGTTCCCACTCTCAAGAACGTATCAAAGTTGGCTGAACCATCGACTTCAAGGTCGCCGCTCACCAAGACGTCATTGGTTGTAGTGATGAAATTGGTGTAGCCAGTGGTAGCTGTCCCAAACCTTGAGTAAGCCACCGAAGCAAATCCGCCTACCTGAAGAGTATTGCCGGTTAAGAGGTAAGAGGCCGAGGCGGTGCCTTGGGTTTCAGTTCGACCAGCAGAAACGAGAAGAGCCAGACCAGTTGATGAAAAGGTAGTTGCCCCTGAAAAGGTATTAGCTCCAGTTCCAGTTTGAGTGTAGGCTCCGTCTGCAGCGATTGTTCCGATGCCAGAGAGATTACCGGTGTTGGTAATGTCCCAGTCAGAAGTATTTATTTCTCCGGTATCTCCATTATCTCCAAAGATGAATCTGCCGGCAGTCTGGAAGTTGCCGGAGATGGAAGCTTTGCCGTCAAAGAAGGAATTGCCGTCCACTTCAAGAGCCCCACTGATTAAGAGATCATTGGAAGCATCAAGGTCTGATGAGTAGCCAGTGGTGGCAGTGCCGAACCTGGAATACGCTACCGAAGCAAAACCTCCGACTTGTAAGGTATTACCGGTGAGTAGGTAAGAGGCAGAGGCGGTGCCTTGCGTTTCAGATCTTCCTTGAACAGTCAGAAGAGAAGAAGGTGTAGTTGTTCCGATGCCGAGATTACCAAGAGAATTAACTCTGACTGCTTCAAAGAGACCAGTGCCAGCTTTGTTAACCTGAATAGCCAGACCAGCGTCAAATGAGGTGGAAGCAACATCTTCGACAATACCCTGGACCAGAGCCAAGGATTGAGCCACTCCTCCAGAAGAAGCGTCATTGTCTTCTCCGACAAAGAGAACACCTGCTCCCAGACCATTAGCCGCGGTAGAGGTTGAGGTGTGAGCCGCTCTTATCAGATTGATGTTTGATGAGTTGTTAGCATCGTTAACTAACAGATCAAGAAGATTAGCTGGCGTGGTGGTTCCGATCCCGACATTACCAAGAGAATTGATTCTGGCTGCTTCAAAGAGACCGGTTCCGGCTTTGTTGACTTGGATAGCCAGACCAGCATCAAAGCTGGTTGAGGCTACGTCTTCGACAATGCCATTGAGAACAGCTAAGCTTTGAAGCTCTCCTCCGCTTGAGGCATCGTTGTCTTCACCCACAAAGAGAAGACCGGTGGCCAAACCATTGGCGGCAGTTGAAGTAGAAGTGTGAGCTAATCTTAAGAGATTGATATTGGATGAATTATTGGCATCATTGACAATGACATCTAAGCGATTAACGGGGGAAGTAGTGCCAATGCCTACATTCCCTGTCTTACCAAGAGTTGAGACATACAAGGTATCAGAGATACTGGCTGGTCCGGCGAAAGAGACTGAACCATCTACTTCAAGGTCGCCGGTAATGAATAGATCATTAGCTCCTGTAATGTAGTGGGCTTCGGAAGTTGTCCCTGTCCCAAACCTTGAGTAGGCCACCGAAGCAAACCCTCCCACCTGCAGAGTGTTGCCGGTTAAGAGGTAAGAAGCCGAGGCTGTGCCCTGGACTTCAAATTTGGTAGCTGGACCCGTAGTGCCAATTCCAATTTTACCATCCCAGTTCAGAGTTAAGATTGAATTAGTAGTTGCAGGAGCACCATCTGTTGCACTATTGAAGAAGGTAAGGTCGTTATCACCGAATTTACCTATTATCCAATCTTGATATCCTCCGGCTGTAGTGTTGTTGAAAGCTAGCCACATGTCCGTCCCTCCTGCATGACCTCGATCAATTTGAAACGGAGCGACTGGTCCTGTTGTCCCTATTCCTACATTGCCCGTCGAGACATTAGCATACAAAGCAGGAGTATTATTAGTTCCCACTCTCAAGAACGTATCAAAGTTGGCTGAACCATCGACTTCAAGGTCGCCGCTCACCAAGACGTCATTGGTTGTAGTGATGAAATTGGTGTAGCCAGTGGTAGCTGTCCCAAACCTTGAGTAAGCCACCGAAGCAAATCCGCCTACCTGAAGAGTATTGCCGGTTAAGAGGTAAGAGGCCGAGGCGGTGCCTTGGGTTTCAGTTCGACCAGCAGAAACGAGAAGAGCCAGACCAGTTGATGAAAAGGTAGTTGCCCCTGAAAAGGTATTAGCTCCAGTTCCAGTTTGAGTGTAGGCTCCGTCTGCAGCGATTGTTCCGATGCCAGAGAGATTACCGGTGTTGGTAATGTCCCAGTCAGAAGTATTTATTTCTCCGGTATCTCCATTATCTCCAAAGATGAATCTGCCGGCAGTCTGGAAGTTGCCGGAGATGGAAGCTTTGCCGTCAAAGAAGGAATTGCCGTCCACTTCAAGAGCCCCACTGATTAAGAGATCATTGGAAGCATCAAGGTCTGATGAGTAGCCAGTGGTGGCAGTGCCGAACCTGGAATACGCTACCGAAGCAAAACCTCCGACTTGTAAGGTATTACCGGTGAGTAGGTAAGAGGCAGAGGCGGTGCCTTGCGTTTCAGATCTTCCTTGAACAGTCAGAAGAGAAGAAGGTGTAGTTGTTCCGATGCCGAGATTACCAAGAGAATTAACTCTGACTGCTTCAAAGAGACCAGTGCCAGCTTTGTTAACCTGAATAGCCAGACCAGCGTCAAATGAGGTGGAAGCAACATCTTCGACAATACCCTGGACCAGAGCCAAGGATTGAGCCACTCCTCCAGAAGAAGCGTCATTGTCTTCTCCGACAAAGAGAACACCTGCTCCCAGACCATTAGCCGCGGTAGAGGTTGAGGTGTGAGCCGCTCTTATCAGATTGATGTTTGATGAGTTGTTAGCATCGTTAACTAACAGATCAAGAAGATTAGCTGGCGTGGTGGTTCCGATCCCGACATTACCAAGAGAATTGATTCTGGCTGCTTCAAAGAGACCGGTTCCGGCTTTGTTGACTTGGATAGCCAGACCAGCATCAAAGCTGGTTGAGGCTACGTCTTCGACAATGCCATTGAGAACAGCTAAGCTTTGAAGCTCTCCTCCGCTTGAGGCATCGTTGTCTTCACCCACAAAGAGAAGACCGGTGGCTAAACCATTAGCCGCAGTTGAGGTGGAGGTATGGGCTAATCTTAAGAGATTGATATTGGATGAATTGTTGGCATCATTGACAATGACATCTAAACGGTTGACTGGACTGGTTGTCCCTATCCCCACATTCCCCGTCTTACCCATTGTTGAGACATACAAGGTATCAGAGATACTGGCAGGTCCGGCAAAAGAGACTGAACCGTCTACTTCAAGGTCGCCGCTCACCAATACGTCATTGGTTGTGGTGATGTAGTGAGCCTCGCTGGTGGTAGCGGTTCCGAACCTTGAATAAGCCACCGAAGAGAAACCACCGACCTGTAATGTATTCCCAGTCAGAAGATAAGAAGCAGAAGCCGTGCCTTGGACTTCAGCTCTGCCAGCAGAGACTAAGAGAGCCAGACCAGTTGATGAAAAGGTAGTTGCCCCTGAAAAGGTATTAGCTCCAG